>NZ_WJWY01000008.1 GCF_010367435.1 Fusobacterium sp. IOR10 | reverse complement strand
ATCACATCCTTTCTTTTGGTGTCGCAACTTAATTGTAACGGATTTTTTTATTTGTCTCAATTTTTTTTTGCAAAAAATAAAGGCATTAGTATTTTTACAAATACCAACACCAAATATTATAGACCCATAATAATAAAAAAGATGAAAACAATTAATTGTTTTCATCTTTTATTTTACTCCATAGGTCACTTTTAGATCCAAGGACACATTTTCCATCAACTCTCATTGATAGACGTTTGGAACATCTCCCTATTTCCTCTATCATTAGCTCCTTTGGGATTGACATAACTGTTTTTCTAATATATTCATCAAATGAGTCATCACTGGGTAAATAATAATAAAATGACCATTTTCCTTCTTTTCTTTCGTGAATTAAATTTGAATTTTTTAAAATTTTCAAATGCTTTGATACATTATACTGGTTTTCTTCAAGAACATCAATTATCTCAGATACACTTATTTTTGAATCAATTGATAATAGTAACCATATTATCTTAAGTCTTGTTAGATCTGACAAAGCCTTAAAAATTGTTGTATAACGTTCAAATTGATTTATTTCAATGTTTTTCATATTAACCTCCTTACAAATATGCTTGTTCTAGCATATTCATAGTATACAGCTTTTAAATTAATTTGTAAAGAGGTAGCTACACCCTATCTAAATGAACATAAAAAATATCCCACCAGAAGTTGCAATGAAAAATACTGTTATTGCAAAGGCTGCAATTCCCTTTGGTTTTAACATTGAAGATAAAATTGCAAGCTCTGGTAAACTAGCTCCAGTACCTCCAATTAAAAGAGCTATAGCAGCTCCCATGCTCATTCCCTTTGTAAGCAATGTTCCTAAAAGAGGAATGGCCATTTCAATTCTTAAATATAAAGGGATACCTATTGCTGCAGCTATTGGAATAGCAAACCATGAGTCTCCCCCAGCATATTGCTCAACAATAGTATTTGGAATAAAGGCTAGGGCAATACCACTTATAGCAGCACCTATTAAAGCATATGGAGCAATTTGTTTAAATAATGCCCCTGCAAACTTCATAGCTCCCTTTACTTTGTCTCTATTTTCATTGCTAGGTGCAGATCCACAACATGTGCTTTTCTTAACAGTGGCACAACAACTTTTAGGTTGATTATTTGATTCACCACATGAGCTAGTGCTTTTTTTACTTGCAGCTATTTCTGCTAAATTTTTCACTTGATACTTTACTCTACTACGTCCCACTGTAAGCCCAGCTAGAATTGCTCCACAAAAAGTCCATAAAAAATATATAAGGGCAACTTTAAATCCAAAGGCACCAAAGATTATTCCAACTACAACAAAATTTGAAAGTGGTGCTGAAATTAAAAATGGTAGTACAGTTGTAAAGGGAGCAGACATTTCAATCATTCCCATTGCAACTGGAACCATAGAAGCACTACAAAAAGGTGTTAATATACCAATTGATGCTCCAGTTATAGCACCTTGTACAGTTTTTTGACCCTTTAATTTTTTTTGGAATTTTTCTTGGGGGATATATTCCTTAACAAATCCTGTAAAAATTGAGATAACCCCTATAATAATAATAAGTGCAGAGCCAACATGCCAAAATTCTCCAAGGGCTATCTTAAATTGTTCATTCATTTTAAAACCTCCATAATTTTTATATGCTCATAAGCGCTATTAAGCACATAAGATAATACTATTTTTTTTTATGTTTGTCAATTATTAAATTAATTGTATAAAAATAAAGCCAGTCTATAATAAGACTGGCTTAGGATTTGTAATTTTGAATTATTCTTCATTAGTGTGATTTTTCCTGATTTCATTTTGTATCAGACCAACTCCATCCCCAAAGGGTAATAATGTAAAGCTTGGATATATTTCATAAAGGTAGTCAATAAATTCATTTAATCTTCTAACTATAGTTTTAAATCTTTTTGGATATTCCTTGTATAAATATCCCCTGAACATAATGTTATCTATGAAAATAATTCCATCATCCTCTAATAATTTATATGAATCTTGAAAAAATCTTTTGTATTGACCTTTAGAAGCATCAATAAAGACAAAATCAAATTTTTCATTTAATTTTGGTATTTCTGTTAAAGCATCTCCAAGTATCATGTTAACATTTGTAAGTCCTGATTTCTTAAAATTTTCCTTAGCTTGAGCAAATCTAGTTTCATCAATTTCTATTGTAGTAAGTTTCCCATTATATTTTTTAGCAATATTTCCCATAAGAATACCAGAATAACCAATTGCAGTACCTATTTCTAGTATATTTTTACTTTTATTCATGTTCACCATAAATTCCAAATATTTAGCAACTTCTTTAGTTACAATTGGAACATTTTCTTTTTTAGCAAATTCTTCCATTTCCAATATAAGGGTATCTTCTTCTTTAATTTTGCTAATAACATATTCATTAGCTTCTTTTAATTCTTCAAGCATTTTTCCTCCTAAAACATATTAGCATTAATTTTTCTTTTTTCTAAGTTTGATAATATAAAAGTTATCAAGAACCTCTTCCTTATAGTTTATTAAGAATCCGTTAAAATCGTCATATTCTCCCTTTACATTTGAAGGAATCTCAACCTTAACACTTTCAAAGTCAGGGTTATTTTCTAAAAATTTAGCAATATTATCAGTGTTTTCTTCCTTTGTTATTGTACAAGTACTGTAAACTAATTCCCCATCATCCTTTAGAACCTTACTAGCAGAATCTAAAATATTATATTGAAGGGCAGAAAGCTCATTAACATTGTTCATATCCTTATTGTAAAGAGCCTCAGGTTTTTTTCTAATAACTCCATAACCACTGCAAGGGGCATCAACTAAAATTTTATCAAATTTTTTTCCCTGTTCTTTAACTTTAACAGCGTCCATTTTAACTGCTGTAATAATGTCTATTCCCATTTTTTTAGCATTGTTTTCTATTAATTTTAATTTATGAGGATATATGTCCAAAGCTAGGATTTCCCCTTGGTTTTTCATTAATTCTCCAATTAAAACAGTTTTACTACCAGGTGCAGAACAAGTGTCTAAAACTCTCTCTCCAGGTTTAGGGTCTAGTAATTTAACAGCTAAATAAGAAGAACCATCTTGAGCTATTATTTTTCCTTCCTTAAATTCCTTAAAGTATATAACTATTCCAGAATCAATATAGTAAACAGTATCTATTTTTTTCATTATATTTATATGTTCTGCTTCAAGAAGTTTTTCAAATTCTTCAGTTGAATATTTTAAAGTGTTTACTCTTACAGAAAGATAAGGTATTTTTTTTAGGGATTTTAAAACATTTTCACAATCCTTTCCATATTCAGATTCCATTTTTTTGTAGAACCATTTTGGATAAGAGTATAAAATATTTAATTTATGTTCATCTCTAAGATTTTCAATTTCCTTTTCTTTATCTCTTAAATAACTTCTTAAAACTCCATTTACAAATTTTCCAAGGGGATTACTGAATTTTCTTTTTGCAAGTTCAGCTCCTTCCCAAACAACACCAGCTTCGTCACTGTCCATAAAAGTTATTTGATAAATTGAAATTCTTAGAAGTTGTCTAAGCCAATCCTTTTTTATCACTGTAACTCTTTTATCAATCATAGTATCTAGAAAAATTTTATTTCTAATAACCCCATAAAAAACCTCTGTTATAAAGCCTCTTTCTTTGGCACTTAGGGGATTAGCCTTAAAATATTCATTTAGGGCAATATTTGAATATTTTCCTTTTTCAGTTTCAGATATTATAGAGATAATTCTCTTTTTGATATTCATAGTAGTACTTCCTTTTAATATATATTTTCCCTATTATTATACTATATTCTGAGTTTAATTAAAAGAAGGGAATAATAGTTTTTAGGTATTGACACTATAAAAAATATATGGTATTTTAACATTAGCAGTTAAACGCCACGAGTGCTAAAAAAAATAGGAGGAGAATTACAATGAGAAAAGAAACACAAAATTTTCAAGCAGAAACTAAAGAGCTATTAAATCTTATGGTTCATTCTATTTATAGTAATAAGGAGATATTTATAAGGGAACTTATATCAAACTCAAGTGATGCAATAGATAAATTAAAATTTAATTCTTTAACTAATGTTGAGTTATTAAATGATGGAAAAGATTTTAAAATAGTATTAAAGGGAGATAAAGATAAGGGAACATTGGAAATTCAAGACAATGGTATTGGAATGACCTTTGAAGAAGTTAATGAAAATATAGGAACAATAGCTAAATCAGGATCAAAGGCTTTTTTAGAAAAAATTAAAGAGGCAAAGGAGAATAAAGATTTAGATATAATAGGACAATTTGGTGTTGGATTCTATTCAGCATTTATGGTAGCTGATGAGATAACTTTATTAACTAAATCTCCATTATCTAAAACAACTGTAAAATGGTTATCAAATGGAGATGGAACATATGAAATAGAAGAAGTTGAAAATCTTGAAGATCTAGTAAGAGGAACAAAGATTATCTTACATTTAAAAGAAGATGACAAGGATTTTGCAGAGGAATACAGATTAAAATCCCTTGTTAAAAAACATTCAGGTTCTATAAAATACCCAGTAATGTTAGGGGAAGAAAAACTAAATAATGAAAAACCACTATGGAAATTAGATAAAAAAGATATTACAGATGAAATGTACAATGAATTTTATAAATCAACATTCTTTGATACAGAAAATCCTTTAATGAGTTTTAATTTTAAGGTTCAAGGATCTTTAGAATACAATGCAGTTTTATTTGTACCTGATAGAACTCCAATGGACTTCTATACTAAAGACTATAAAAGAGGATTACAACTATATTGCAAAAATGTATTTATAATGGAATCAGCTGAGAACTTAGTTCCAGAATATTTAAGATTCTTAAAGGGTGTAGTTGACACTGATAACCTATCTTTAAATATTTCAAGGGAAATTTTACAACAAAACAATGAACTAAGTAAAATATCTAAAAATTTAGAAAAGAAAATTCTAGGGGAATTCTCTAAACTACTAAAAACTGATAGGGAAAAATACATTAAATTCTGGGAAATATTTGGACAAACAATTAAATTTGGAATTCAAGAGTTATTTGGTTTAAACAAAGAAAAATTAAAAGATTTAGTAATATTTAAATCATCATTTGAAGATAAATATGTAACATTTAAAGAATATGTTGATAGAATGCCAAGTGATCAAGAAAGTATCTTCTATGTAACTGGAGAAAGTGAAGAAATGGTAAAATCTCTTCCTAAATTAAAAGCGTTAAAAGAAAAGGGATTTGAAATATTATACTTTACAGATAGAATAGATGAATTTACAATAAAAACATTGTCTGAATACAGTGGAAAGAAATTTAAATCAATAACTGCCTCTGACTTTAAATTAAATGAAGAGGAAGCAAAAAAAGATGAGGATTTGGAAAAGGAAAATAAAACTACACTTGATAAATTTAAAGAATTATTAGGGGATAAAATAGCAGAGGTAAAACTAGGAAATAACCTAGGTTCTTCAGCTGTGGCAATGACTTCAAAGGGAGAAATTTCTCTAGAAATGGAAAAAACTCTTTCTCAAATGCCTGGAAATGATAAAGTTAAAGCTGAAAAAATATTGGAATTAAATCCAGAACATCCTCTATTTGAAAAATTAAAAAATGCAAATGATGAGGAAGCTTCAGACTTACTAGAAATATTATATGATCAAGCACTTTTAATTGAAGGATTTAAAATAGAAAATCCAATAAAATTTGCTGAGAAATTAAATAAAATTTTATCTAAATAATTCTATTTAAAAGTATCATATTAGGAAGAAAATATTTTTAAGAGGAGAAAAGCTATGGATAGAAAAGAGGCCTTTAAATTTTTAGACAATCTAGCAAATGGGATTTCAGTTATGTTTGGATCAGAATGTGAAACAATAATCCATGATTTTAATACTGAAGACTGTATTGTGGCTTCTATTTACAATGGACATGTAACTGGAAGAAAAAAAGGGGATAAGTTAAACCTTTTAGGAATATATAATCTAGATGATATGAGAAATGGAAAGGATTTATACAATTGTTTAGGTAAAACAACTGATGGAAGAATGATAAAATCAACAACTTTTCATTTTAAATCTGATAATTTTCATTATGTTTTAGGTATAAACTTTGATTTCACAAAACTTTCAATTGCACAAAATGCAATATTTGACATTATAAAAACAGGAATTGATGTTTCCAAAGCTATTAATGAAAATCCCAATGAAAAGGTTATTCTTGAAATATTTGAAGAGGGACTTAGAACAATAGGAAAACCAGTTAAGGAAATGAATAAAAAAGAAAGAATGGAGCTTGTTAAATATATAAGTGACAATGGGGGATTTTCCCTAAAAAAAAGTATTCAAACTGTTGCTTTAAAAATGAATATATCAAGGTACACAATATATAATTATTTAAAAGAGTTTGGTATAGATATAGCTAAATAATTACTGTGGGACATGTTGATTTTTATAGATTAATATTGTATATATAGGGTAACTCCAAAAAAAGAAGGTGAGATTATGTATATTACAGATTTAGAAATTGAAAAGTATTTAAGAACTAGTGATTATGATTATTATGAAAAGGAAAAACACAGGGGAAGAATTGTAGATACAGAGTTAAAAATAGAAACAGGGAAAGTTGTTAAGGGAAATTTAAAAAGTGTAAAAATCTTTATGAGCAAACTTTCTAAAAGATTGTTTAAGGATAAATTTAGAGGGGATCATACAAGTGAAATAGAGGTAATAAAGGAAGCTGAACATCTATTACATAATAAATATAAAGATGTATTGGTGGAAGAAGAACTATTAACTCTTATAGAAGAGGAGCTAAATAAAATTTTCTAAAATACAAAAAAATTTGACATGTTAATTTATTTGTGATAGAATTACTCAAATTATAAAAAAGGAGGAAATCTTATGTTATTAGTAGTAAATATCAGGAGCAGGAGACTTTGTAAAAACAAATATTCTAGTTTTTTTAATGTTGCTAATAATGTTATGAACTCCTACCTATAGAAATAATATAATTTGAGAAGTCATAATAATTAATTAACTTGTTGATGTTTAACAAGGTAACATTTGAAAATATGTTACCTTGTTTTTTTGTACCTAAAAATAAAAATATGGAGGAAATTTATGAAAAAATTAATAGTTTTATGTGGGATGATATTAATGTGTGCCTTTACATTTGCAAAGGGCAGTAAGAGTATATATGTTGGGACTAATCCAGAGTTTTTCCCATTTGAGTATTTGGAAAATGGTGAAATGAAAGGTTTTGATGTGGAGCTTATGGAAAAAATAGGAGAAAAAATAGGAAAGGAAATTAAATGGAAGGATATGGCATTTGATGGATTATTACCAGCTTTACAAAGTAATAAATTAGATGTAATTATTGCAGGAATGACTGCAACTGATGACAGAAAGAAATTTGTTAACTTCTCACAAGCTTATTACACTTCAACTCAAAAGATTTTAGTTAATGAAGAAACAAATGATATAGACTCTTTAGAAAGCATGAAGGGAAAATCAGTTGGAGTTATATTAGGATATACTGGAGATGTTGCAGTTAGTAAAATAGAAGGTGTAGATGTTAAAAGATATAACGGAGCAGGTGAAGGTGTAATGGCTCTTAAGGCTAAAAAAGTAGACGCTGTTGTTTTAGATTCAGAACCAGCTAAAAACTATATTAAAAAGAATACAGGATTAAAATTAATTGATACTGATTTAGACAAGGAAGAATATGCTATAGCTGTATCAAAGGATAATAATGAATTAACAGAGGAAATAGACGGAGCACTTGAAGAACTTATGGAAGACGGAACTTATGATGAATTAATGGAAAAATATTTTAACTAAAAAGGAGAGTATATATAATGGAAACTAAAGAAAAGGTTGTACTAGCATATTCAGGAGGATTAGATACATCAGTTATAGTACCTTGGCTACAAGAAAATTATGATTTTGACGTTATTGCAGTTTCAGTTGACGTTGGTCAAAAGGAAGACTTTGAAGCTGTGGGAGAAAAAGCAGAGCATATAGGAGCTAAAAAATTCTACGCTGTTGATAAAAAACAAGAGTTAGTGGATGAATATATATTTCCAATGATAAAGGCAGGGGCAAAGTATGAAGGTAAATACTTACTTGGAACAGCTATAGCAAGACCAGTTATATCAAAGGGATTAGTTGAAATAGCTCAAAAAGAAGGAGCTAGTTATATAGTTCATGGTGCCACTGGTAAAGGGAACGATCAAGTTAGATTCGAGTTAGGTATAAAAGCTCTAGCTCCAAATATGAAAATAATAGCTCCTTGGCGTATTTGGGATATAAAATCTCGTAAACAAGAAATAGAATATTTAAAATCAAAGGGAGTTAAGCTACCTTTTAATGAAAAAACTTCATATAGTAGAGATGAAAATATTTTCCATATAAGTCATGAGGGATTAGATCTAGAAAATCCAGGAAATACTCCTAACTATGATGAATTACTTCAATGGGTAAAACCTTTGGAAAAAGCAAGTGATGAAGCTGAGTATGTAAATATAGACTTTGAAAAGGGTGTTCCAGTAGCTTTAAATGGTGAAAAAATGAAGGGTCTTAAAATACTTGAAACATTAAATAAATTAGGTGCAAAACATGGGGTTGGAGTTATAGATTTAGTTGAAAACAGACTAGTTGGAATGAAATCCCGTGGAGTATATGAAACTCCAGCAGGAACTATATTATATTTTGCCCATGAAGAACTAGAAAGACTATGTGTTGATAGAGATACAATTCAAGCTAAGGAAAAATTATCAAATGATATGGCTAAATTAATTTATAATGGTCAATGGTTTACAAAATATAGAAAATCAATATCAGCCTTTGTTGATGAAACACAAGAATTTGTAACTGGAACAGTTAAATTAAAATTATATAAAGGAAATATTATTTTACAAGGATTAGAATCAGATTGTTCTTTATATTCAGAAGATTTCTCAACTTTTGATGAGGATGAAGTATATAATCAAAAGGACGCAGCTGGATTTATCAATCTATTTGGTCTACCTATAAAAATAGAGGCTCTATTAAGAGGAAAAAAATAGGTGACTTCTCCTAGCACTTTGTGATAGAATTGTCGGTAATATAAAAAAGTTAGGAGAGTGACATATATGCCGATAAAAATATTTAAAGATTTGCCAGCTAAAGAAGTTTTAAAGGATGAAAATATTTTTGTGATGGATAATATAAGAGCAAAAACACAAGATATTAGACCTTTGGAAATTGCTATTTTAAATTTAATGCCAACTAAGGAAAAAACAGAGGAGCAATTATTAAGATTACTTAGTAATACTCCTCTACAAATAAATATAACTCTTCTTACTATGGAAAGCTATAGATCCAAAAATACTTCTAGAAAACATTTAGAGTCCTTTTATAAATTTTTCAGTGAAGTAAAGGATAAAAAGTTTGATGGGCTTATAATCACAGGGGCACCTGTGGAAAAGCTAGATTATGAAGAGGTTATGTACTGGAAAGAATTAAGTGAAATAATGAAGTGGTCAAAGACCAATGTATATTCAACATTTCATATATGTTGGGGAGCTCAAGCAGGGCTTTACTACAACTATGGAATAAACAAGAGACTTTTAGATAAAAAATTAAATGGGATTTTTAAACACACTATTGTAGATGATAAAATTCCTTTGGTGAGAGGTTTTGATCATGAATTTTTAGTACCCCATTCTAGAAATACAACTGTTGATATTGAAAGTTTTCAAAATGTTGATAATTTAGTGGTTTTATCAACTTCAAAGGAAGCAGGGGTGTATTTAGCAATGTCAAAGGATGGAAGGCAGATATTTGTATCTGGACATTCTGAATATGACGCAGATACTTTGAAAAATGAATATTTAAGGGATGTGGAAAAGGGTGAAAATCCTGAGCTTCCATTAAATTATTTTCCTGAAAATGATGTAACTAGGGAACCAATTTCAACGTGGAAATCCCACTCATATTTACTATATTCAAACTGGCTAAATTATTATGTATATCAAAGAACACCATTTAATATATGTGATATTTAAATGATAGCTATAGTATCTTGAATTATAGGAATAGTAGTGATATAATGGGGCTAGACTGAAAGAAGGTCTCATTTATAAAGTCACATGGGAGGAAAGCTGTGGAAGAAGTTAAAAATCACAAAAGAAAAGTTGGGCTACCCCCAGGAACTATTTTATATACAGGAAAAGAAGAAAGCAAATGTGATGTTAAGGTGGATGTATATTCCTTTGATGACAAGGGAATTGAAAAAAAATCTTTAAATTATTCAGATGACATTAGCTTTATAAAAACTAATAATAAATTTAATTGGGTAAATATAACAGGTGTTCACAATGTGGAGATTATAGAAAAAGTAGGGGAACTTTTTAACATTGACAGTTTAATCCTTGAGGATTTGGCAAATGTTAATCAAATGGTAAAAATTGAAGACAGGGGATCTTACTTATTCATTGTTTTAAAATCCATTGAAATGGTAGAAAGAAAAATAATTTATGACCAAGTTTCTTTTATTTTAGTAGGGAAGGTTTTAATTACCTTTCAAGAAAATTCCAAGGATATATTTGCTTCAATAAAAAAAAGATTGGAAACACCTAATTCTAAAATTGTAAAAAGAGGTATTAGATATCTTTCTTATGCTATAATAGATAACTTATTTGATAATTATTTTGAAATAATTGATTCTATAAATGGCAAGGTAGGTACTATGGAATACAATATTTTAAAGAAATTTAAAGAGGAGTATTTAGAAGAAATACTGTATCTAAAAAGAGAAGCCCTTGGTTTAAAGAAGATAACCTATTCAATGAGGGAGATAAATCTCAAGTTCTTTAATGAAGAGGTTTTAAATTATTTTGGAAAGGATTTGAAAAATTATTTTAGGGATTTATATGACCATATTACAAGTATATGTTCTTCTGTGGACAGTTTAACTTCTGATTCTTCAGAACTTTTACAAATATACTACACAACTGTTAATAATAATATGAACAGTGTTATGAAAATCCTTACAATTATTTCAACAATATTCATTCCCCTTAGTTTTTTAACAGGGTTATATGGAATGAACTTTAAACATATGCCTGAGCTAGAAAATCCAAATGGATATTTTTACACTTTAGGTGTTATGCTATTAATAATAGTGATTATGATAATTTATTTTAAAAAGAAAAAATGGTGGTAGTCGTACTAGAATCTAGTACGACTTTTATATATATATTATAAATTTTTTAATGCAGTTTCTAAATCTTCAATAATATCTTCTATGTCTTCAAGACCAACAGACAGTCTAACTAGCCCCTCATCAAGTCCAGCAGCCTTAAGCTCTTCCTTAGTGTATGGAGAGTGAGTCATTGAAGCAGGATGCTCAATTAATGTTTCAGTACATCCAAGACTAACAGCAAGGGTACAAAGTTCAACTGTATTTAAAAGCTTTTTACCAGCTTCAAATCCCCCTTGTAATTCAAAGGCTAGAGTTCCACCAAAGTTTATCATTTGTTTTTTAGCAATTTCATATCCCTTGTGAGATTCAAGACCAGGATAGTATACTTTTTTTATTTTAGGATGACCTTCTAAAAATCTAGCAACCTTTAGAGCACTTTCACAATGTCTTTCCATTCTAACTTGGAAAGTTTTTAAACCTCTGATTATTAAACTAGCCTCTGCAGGTGCTAAAACTGCACCAGTCATATCCTTTATTCCAACAAATCTAATTTGATCTAAATCTTCTTTTTTCCCAAGAACAAAACCTGCAAGTAAGTCTCCGTGACCATTAATATATTTTGTAGCTGAGTGAACAACTATGTCTGCACCTAAATCCAAAGGTTTTGACAATATGGAGATGCAAAGGTATTATCAACTATTAATTTAATATTTTCATAATTTTTAGCTATTTTACCAATAGCTTCAATGTCAACTATTTTTAAATTTGGGTTTGTTGGAGTTTCTAAATATATTATTTTAGTATTAGGTTTAATAGCATCTTTAACAGCTTGTAAATCAGATGTATCTATAAAACTAACTTCAACACCAAATCTAGAAATACCTGCATTTAAAAAGGCAAAGGCACATCCATATAGAGTTTTATCAGTAACTATATGATCTCCACTTTTAAGGAAAGTCCAAAATGTAGAACTGATTGCTCCCATTCCAGAGGCAGTACCAAGACCAGCTTCAGCATTTTCAAGTAGAGCTAATTTTTCTTCCACAACACTAACTGTAGGATTACCTAATCTACCGTAAATATACCCATCTTCTTCTAGGGCAAATCTTCTTCCCCCTTGTTCAGCAGAATCAAATATAAAAGTTGAACTTTGGAATATAGGTGTAGTTAGGGCTCCAAAGGCATTTTTTTTGCTTCCTCCATGTATTGATATTGTTCCAATTCCCTTGTTTTTTAAATTTGTCATAAGTTTCCTCCTAAATAAAAAAAGGCTCTATTACCATCCATCAAGTAATAGAGCCACTATATTAAAATTAGTGATTTTCATCTATCTGGAATTAGCACCACATATAAAATAGGTTGCTGAAACATCATCGGGCCAGTCCCTCAGTTTCTCTTGATGGATATTTAATTTCACTTATGATACAACAAATGAAAAAATTTGTCAATAAATTAAATAATTTTAATTTAGAAAATATAGCTAAATCCAGCATAGAATGATCTTTTTTCTTGAGGGATAACATAGGTATAGCTACCGCTACCACTAACATATCCAAAATATTCTTCATTAAACAAATTATTTATTCCCCCATAAATACTCATCCCATTTGGATGATTATATTTTAAGGATAGATCAACAACAGTATTTGATTTAACAATTCCATCTTCACTGCTAGTTTCCTTTGTAAAATTATTATAAGAACCTGTATATTTCCAAGTAAGACCTCCAGAGAAATTATCTGTGAAATTATAATTACCACTTAACATAATATTATGTTTTGGAACTTTTTTAAGTCCAGAATCAACTAGGGAAACTTCCCCTTTAAGCTCTTTTCCTTTATTGTTGTAATCTGATTTTCCCATTAAATAAGTATAACTTTCTTCAAAGGAAAATTTTCCAATTTTTTGACTAAGGGATGTTTCTAGCCCATATCTATGAGTTTTGTATAAATTGTCAGTTATCATATTTAAATGACCATTTGAAAAATGATAGAATCTATCCATTTGGTTATCAGTTTCATTATAGAAAAGTGTTAAATTAAAGGCAGAACCTAAAACATAGTCCCTTAATCCAACTTCATAAATATCAAAAATTTCATCCTCTGCATTTGTAAGTACAGTTGCTTTTTCACCATTTATATAGACCCTATCTGTTATTTCCATTCCATCTGGTCCAGTGAAACCTCTTTCATACCTAGCATAAATTTTACCAGTATCTCTATAGTTATATCCAGCAGATAGTTCATAGTTCCAGTTGTCCCTATGACTAGTTCCATTTAGAACTCCCCAACCACCAGCAGCTTTTTTAAAGGTACTCCAATCTGTTCTATCAAACCTAGCTCCTTGGGTAAATTCTAAATTTTTGTATTTGAAAATATTTAAGAAATAAAGGGCCTTAACATATCTTTCATAATCAAAATTTAATTGGTCAGCTTTGTAAGTGTCATTTCCATCTTTGTTAACTATGTATCCATATTTATCAACACTTTCCCCAGCACTAATATCAGGAACATCTCCACTGCTAACTTTTCTAGATGTAATATCGTCATAATTAATACTTGCATTTTGTTTGAAATAGTCTAAACCAAATAATATATTATTTTTTTCAGTGTACTTGTAGTTTAGTTTAGCCTTTATTCCATCAGTTTTTTGCTCAATTTTCTGATCACTTTCATATTCATAGGGATTATTTTTAAAATATCCCTCATTGTGAAAGGCATCAACTGATAAGTCAAGGTTATCACTAATATTTAAAGAATAACTTCCCTTCCAATTTTCCTCTAACCTATCAGCAATATTATATCCACTGATTCTTTTCTTTATTTTTTCCTTATTTTCATCAATTCCAACTGTAACTAGGCTAGTATCAGGGCGATAGTCTCTACCATAATTTTTAAGATTTCCACTTTTAACTGTTTTAATAAACTTCCCATCTTCCTCAAAACGGCTATATTTTAAGGCTACAGCTTGTTTATCACTTATTTTATAGTTAAAGCCTCCAGAAAAATATTCAGTGTTGTCAAAGGTATCTACAAAATACCAATCCTTTTCACTTTTAGAATAGTTTAATTGAACTGTTAAATTATCATTTATTTTTTCCCCAATATTAGCATAATATCTTTTTTCTTGGTCTATGGTAAATTCATAACCAACTTTGTTTTTAGGCTTTTCCATGGATTTTAAATTAGTTGTAATATTGATAACTCCCCCAACAGTACCATTACCATAAAGAACAGAACCTCCTCCAGGGATAACTTCAATTTTTTCAATTTGTTCCACAGGAACAATATCATAATTAGCTGTATAAGGATGATTTAATAAAAGAGTAATAGGGGCGCCATCAACTAAAACTTGGATATTTTTAGCAGCTTCCCCTTCCCCTTGACCTCTAATATCAATCTCTCCCCATCCACTTGTTCCAACAGTTACTCCAGGAATATCATCTAAAATTTCAGATACATTTTGATAACCCTTTTCAGCAATATCCTTTTCATCAATTACAATTACATTTTTAGTTGATTTTAATTTTTCAACTTCTATATAATCAGGGTTAATAATACTTTTTCCCAAAGTAACATCATTAGCTATAGCACAAGCAGACAAAGCTAAATAAAACAATAACAAACTTTTTTTCATCTTTCCTCCTCAAATTGAGACACTCTAATATTTAGTGTATCAAATTATATTTTAAAAATATTATACTATTAATAATTGAAATTTTTTTAAAATCACACAAAAATCACATAAAGGAGCTCATACTACAATGAATAAGTCACAATTTAATTAGAATGTCAAAGTATTCGTCACATAAAACATTTGACAAGATTCCATAAACGTAGTATTCTAAATGAAGTTAGTTTAGGCTAACTAAATTTTATTATTATTTTCATTAATATTTAAGGAGAGGAAAATGTTTGAAGTTAGGTATAAATCCCATCATGAGGTAAAAAATATAATTGATAATTTGTTAAAAAGAAATATAGGTACCAGTATTGGATTTAATAAAATATTAAATTCAGAACCTAGTGATAATCAGTGTGGAATATATGTGCATACTCCCTATTGTGATAAAATTTGTTCCTTTTGTAACATGAATAGAAAACAAATAAATAAGGGCTTAGGAGACTATGCTAATTATCTTTGTAAAGAATTTGAAAAATATGGAGAAAGAAAATATGTTAAGGGAAATGAAATTTCAGTTGTATTTTTTGGTGGAGGAACTCCAACTGTTTACAAGGAAGAGGAACTTGAAAAAATTCTTGTTGCATTGAAGAAAAATTTTAAATTTTCAAAGGATTGTGAAATAACCTTTGAAAGTACTATTCATAATTTAAGTATAGAGAAATTAAAAATTATGGAAAAGTATGGGGTAAATAGAATAAGTATTGGTGTACAAACTTTTTCAAATAGAGGAAGAAAATTATTAAATAGAACTTATGATAAAGAAACTGTTATTAAGAAATTAAAAGAAATTAAAGAAAACTTTAATGGGCTTTTGTGCATAGATATTATTTATAATTATCCTGGGGAAACTTTAGAAGAATTAGAAGAGGATGCAAAAATTTTATGTGAACTAAAAGTTGATAGTTCTAGTTTCTATTCTCTTATGATACAAGGGGGATCTAAAATTGCCAAAGAAAGGGCAGAGGATAAAATCTTTTTTAAATATAGTTTAAAAAGGGATATGGAACTGCATAATAGATTTTTAGAGATAACCTTAAACAATGGATACAAGGTGTTGGAACATACTAAAATATCAAATGGAAAGGACCAATATAAATATATAGATAATATTAATAGATGCAAAAATTTACTTGCCATTGGAAATGGTTCAGGGGGAAGAGTTGAAGATATTGAATATTATAACTTAAACAGGATGGTTTCTTTTTATTCTAGAGATTCTGAATTTAAATATAATTTAAAAAAACTTTCAGGTATTATGCAGTTTAAAAGTGTTAATCTTTCTGAAATACAGAATTTATCAGGATGTCATTACAGGGAAGTTTATAAATTGCTACAGAATATGGAAGAAAAAGGATTAATTGAAATATCAGATTCAAGTTATACTTATACAATAGATGGAGTTTTTTGGGGGAATAGCATAACTGCTGAAGTTGTAAAAATGATTATAAATTTAGAAAAAGGAAAATAATTATGAAAAAATTATTATTTATAGTTGGAATAATTTTTTTGGTATTAGGGTTTGTAGGAATAGTTCTACCTCTTTTGCCAACAACACCTTTTTTACTTGTTAGTTGTTATTGCTTTAGCAAGTCTTCTGATAAATTTTATAAATATTTAACAGAAAATAAATTTTTTGGTGGATATATAAAGGATTATAAGGAAAAGAGAGGGATAACTTTAAAAAATAAAATATCAGCATTAATTTTTGTTTTTCTAAGTATAGGCTATTCAATTTATAAGGTGGAAAACATATATTTGAAATGTTTTTTAGTTTTAGTTTTAATAGGGGGATCTTATCATATTTCAAGTTTAAAAAATTTAAATAAAAAAAATTATGGAGGTTAGATAAATGTCGTATTATTTAAAAGTTGGAGGACCATTAATGTGGGTACTCTTTGGACTTTCTGTTTTATCTTTAACAATTATATTAGAAAGGGTATTTTATTTTTTCTTTAGGGAAAAATATTTGAAAAAGACTTTTAAGTCAGAAATTATATATGCAGTTTCTAACAATAGAATGGAAGTTGCCAATAAACTTTGTGACAGGGAAAAAAATACAATAGGTGCAACAGTTAAGGAATTTTTAATTCGTTTTGATGAAAATGGAGATTTTTATCATTTTGATCAGCTTGTTAAAGAAATAGCCATGGAAAGAATAAGTTTGTTAGAAAAAAGATTATATATTTTAGGAATTATAGGTTATATTGCCCCTATGATAGGTCTTCTTGGAACAGTCACTGGTATGATCCATGCTTTTAGAAATTTAGCAACTTATGGAGCTGGGGATCCAGCAGTTGTGGCAAATGGAATTTCCCAAGCATTACTAACAACAGCAGCAGGACTGTCAATAGCAATACCAGCTATAGTTGTATATAATTTCTTAAATAAAAGAATAGAGCAAGTTGAGGAAGATATAGATAAAATAACTACAAATCTTATAAATGTAATTAGAAAGAAATAGGAGGGAGAAATGGGAAGATATAGAAAAAAAAGAGAACTTTTAGCTATAGATTTAACTCCTCTCATAGATGTTGTTTTTTTACTACTTATATTTTTTATGGTAACAACAACCTTTGATAAATACGGACAAATAGATATAGAAGTTCCAACAGCTAACATGGACATAAAGGATAAAAAAGTCCCAGTTGAAATAGTTATAGATAAAAACGAAAAATATTATATAATAAAAAATGGTGAAAAAAAACAAATAGATATTGATAATCTCAATGAAGTTTTCCAAGGAACTGACTCAGTGTCTGTAACAGGAGATAAAAATTTAAAATATCAAATAATTATAGATGTGATTACTAAAATAAAAAAACAAGGAATAAAAAATTTAGGAATCAACTTCAATGAATAAAAAACAGGAGGAATATAAATGAAATATTTTTTATTTGCCCTTTTAATTCATCTAGGTTTTTTTCTTAAATTTAATAATATACATAAAACTTTAGGTAACCCTAATTTTTCCTCTAGGTCAACTGTGCCAATATCCTATAATATTAAAAACAAAGAACAAAGGGTTGACAATGTAAAGAAAGTAAAGGGAAGCAATGAAACAGTTCCTAAAAAAGAAGAGGTATTAAAAGAGAAAGCAAAGAAAAAAAAGAATAATGATTTTAAAAGTAAAATGAAAAGGAAAAAAAATGTAATTAAAAAGAAAAAAAATGAAATCAAGAAAAAAATTGTTCCTAAAAAACTTGGAAACTTTGTAGCTAATTCAGATGGTAGCTACACTTCATATTCTTCCAAGGGAATTCAGTTTAAAATTCTAAGACAAATAGATCCAGATTATCCAAGGCAGGCTGAAATAATTAGATATTCTAAAGATGTGGTAGTAACAGTGAGATTTTTAGTTAATACCAAGGGAATGATTCAAGATATTAAAATAATTAAATCCCATGAAAAATTTGGTTTTGATAGGGCAGTGATAGAAAGTTTAAAAAAATGGAGATTTAAACCAATTACATTTAATGGGAAAAAAATGAATGTATATTTTAACAAAGAATTTGTATTTAAAGCAAGATCATAAAAAAGGAGAGTGAAAATGAAAACATTAATTGCATATTCAACAAAAACAGGAAATACTGAAAAGGTAGCTATATCAATAGGTGAAGGAATAGAAAATTCTCACGTTAAAAATATTAAAGAAATTAAAGATGTAGCTAGTTTAGATTATGATTTTATAATAGTTGGAGCTTGGATAGATAGGGGAACTGCCAATAAAGAAGCCTTTGATTTTATAAATAAAATAAAAAACAAAAAAATAGGTTTCTTCTTTACTTTAGGAGCTTACCCAAATTCAGATCATGCTAAAGATTGTACTAAAAAAATAGAAGAACTGTTTACTAAAAATAATAATAAAGTGATAGGACACTATCTATGTCAAGGTGCTATTGACCCTAAACTAATAGAATTTATGAGAAAACAATTTCCAGCAGGTCATCCCCATGGACCTAACCCTGACAGAATAAAAAGATGGAGTGATGTAAGTTCCCATCCTAATTTAGAAGATTTACAAGGGGCCAAATTAAAATTTAAGAAATTGGTAGAAGAGATAAATGGGTAATCCCCTTATAAGTATTGGGGTCATAGGTGGAGATGATTTAATTAATAGGTTAAAGGAAAAATTATCATATGATTTTGTAAATCCCTTGGAAGAGGGAAGGGAATTTAAAATATTAATAATAAAATTAGATAGGGATAGTAATTTTTATGAAAATTTAAAATTTTATTATAATTTAAATGTCTCATTAATTATTCTTCTAGAAAAGGATAATATTAAGGAGATGAGGTCTCTATTTTTGCTTAATATAGTTGATGACTGTATTTTAAAGGATGATTATTTTGAAATAGAAAAAAGTATTAAAATATCTTTAAATAAGAGAAAAAATTGTAGGCAGTTTTTTATTAATGATACTTATCAAAAGGGAATAATAGATTTTAATGAAATAAAATATATTGATTTTTCAAGAATTGAAAGAAGAGTAAATTTTCATTTGGAGGATAAAAATGTATTTTCTTTAAAAAGAACCTTTGGATCAGTTGAAAAAAAATTAAAGGACATAAGGGATTTTTTCAAAATAGAAAGAGGTCTAATAGTAAATCTAGAACAGATTAAAATTTTAGATTACAGGGAAGAGAGGATAATATTTAAGGATTATTCTTGCTTATACATTAGTAAAATAAAATTAAAAAAATTAGAGGAACAAAAAAGCTTAATGGGAAATAAAATAATAATATAAAATAGCTGAAAAATAAACATCCTAAAACCTTGGAAAACAGTCCAAAAATAGGATGTTTTTTTCAATAAATCACCAAAAAAACATAAAAAACAAATCGAAATAAAAAAAATTCAAAAATTCAAAAAATAAATATAAAAAAAAGTCCATAAATGTGATAATATGTTATAATTTAAATGTTAGATAGTTTATCTAAGTTAAAAAATTTAGGAGGAAAAATGAAAAATAATTTAATGTTTAAAGTAAAAGAGGAAAATGAACTAATGAAGTTTTTATTAGAAAATCTTCAAGGTAAAAATAAAAACAATATAAAATCTCTTTTAAAAAATGGTCAAATTTTAGTAAATAATGCAAGAATATCTCAGTTTAATCATAAATTACAAATTGGAGACGATGTAATGGTCTCAAGATCAAGAATTACAGAAAATAGTTTAAGAGGTATCAATGTAGTATTTGAAGATAAGGATATAATAGCTATTGAAAAGGCAGAAGGATTACTTTCAATGGCATCAGACAAGGAAAAGGAAAAAACAGCATATAATATAGTAAGAACATATGTTAAGGCAAAGGATCCAAATGATAAGGTATTTATAGTTCATAGACTTGATAGGGGAACATCTGGAATTATGATATTTGCTAAAAATCCAGAAACTCAACAAAAATTACAAAGTAAATGGGCAGAAACTGTAAAGGAAAGAAAGTATGTTGCAGTTGTAGAGGGAAGAGTTGAAAAGGATAAGGATACATTGATCACTTATTTAAAAGAAAATTCTGCAATGGTAACTTATTCAAACATTAAACCAATAGAAGGTTCTAAAAAAGCAATAACTCACTATGAGGTTTTAAGTAGAAGTAAAGGTTATTCATTAGTTGAGGCAAATATAGAAACAGGAAGAAAAAATCAAATTCGTGTTCATATGCAAAGTATAGGACATAGTGTTGCAGGGGATAAAAAATATGGAGCTAAAACTAGTCCACTTAAAAGACTTTGTTTACATGCAAGAACTATAGTATTCATCCATCCAACAACTGGAAAAACAATAACTCTTTCAACTAAAATCCCAACAAGATTTGCAAGTATGTTTAAAGAAAATAAAATAATTAGAGAAAAAAATAATGCAGGGGAGAAAAATGATAATCGTAAGTAGTTGTCTATGTGGTATAAACTGCAAATACAATGGGAAAAATAATTTAAATGAAAATATATTAAAGCTAGTAAATGAAGGCTTAGCAGTTCCAATTTGTCCAGAACAACTAGGAGGACTTAAAACCCCTAGAAAACCTGCTGAGATTATAGAGGAAAATGGTAAATTAAAAGTTGTAACATCTGAAGGAACAGATGTTACAAAGGAATATATACAAGGTGGAAAAAGAGCTTGTGAAATAGCTAAACTTGTAGGTGCTAAAAAAGCAATATTACAAAGAAGAAGCCCATCTTGTGGATTAAATAAAATATATGATGGAAGCTTTTCTAAAAAGCTTATTTCTGGAAATGGAATAACTGTTAGAATGCTTTTGGAAAATGGAATAGAAGTAATATCTGATGAAGAATATAATAAGGACTAAAATTTATACATAAAATATTTGGAGGTGTATATCCCATGAAAAATTTTAATTCAGGAATAAATGGAAAAATATATGAATTTTTAGGTTGTCATCTAAAAACTCAAGGGAATATAGACGGAGCTTCCTTTAATGTTTGGGCTCCCCATGCAAAGGAAGTAAGAGTTGTGGGAGAGTTTAACAATTGGAATGGCACTGATCATTTGATGAATTTCAATGGTGAAAATGGCATCTGGTCCCTATTTATTCCCAAAATAAAGGAAGGGGATATATACAAATTTCAAATACTTTCTAGAAATGAAAAAATATTATTAAAATCAGATCCAATGGCTTTTTACTCAGAGCTTAGACCTCACACAGCTTCAGTTGTAATGGATGTTTTTAAGGAATACAATTGGGAAGATGAAAAGTGGCTTGAGGAAAGAAAGCATTGGAATTCCTATGAAAGTCCTATGAATATTTATGAGATTCATTTAGGATCTTGGAAGAAAAAACCAGATAGTGAAATAAAAACCTTTAACAAAAGGGACATTGACAAAACTTTTGAAGAATTGACTTTAGAAGGTGGATACTATAATTATGAGGAAATTGCAAGGAAGTTAGTTCCATATATACGGGAAATGGGGTATACTCATATTGAGATTATGCCTCTAGCTGAGCATCCACTAGATGCATCTTGGGGTTACCAAACTATAGGTTATTATTCAATAACAAGTAGATATGGAACACCTGAACAGTTTAAATTTCTAATAAATGAATGTCATAAGGCTGGAATAGGAGTAATATTAGATTGGGTACCTGGACATTTTTGCAAAGATGCCCATGGACTTTACCAATTTGACGGGGAATCTTTATACGAGTATGATGAAAAAATAAGACATGAAAATATAGGCTGGGGTACTGCTAACTTTAATTTGGGAAAACCAGAGGTTAGAAATTTTTTAATATCCAATGCAGTATTTTTATATGATGTTTATCATATAGATGGGATAAGGGCTGACGCTGTATCTAATATAATTTATTTAGAATATGGTCAACCAGAAATTTTTGGACTTAAAAATAAAAATGGTGGAGATGAGGATTTAGAAGCCATTGAATTTTTAAAGGAATTAAAT
The DNA here is from genome assembly GCF_010367435.1 of Fusobacterium sp. IOR10. NCBI lineage: Bacteria > Fusobacteriati > Fusobacteriota > Fusobacteriia > Fusobacteriales > Fusobacteriaceae > Fusobacterium > Fusobacterium sp. IOR10. The sequence continues at coordinate 63,046 of NZ_WJWY01000008.1, read as the reverse complement.
AAAGTAATATTTAAATATGTAAATAATCCATTAATGATTGCTGAAGAAGCCACATCGTGGCCTTTGGTAACTAGACCTCCATATATTGGTGGCCTTGGATTTAACTATAAATGGAATATGGGTTGGATGAACGACGTTTTAAAATACATGGAGTTAGATCCAATAGTAAGGAAATATAATCATAATTTGGTTACATTTTCTTTAATGTACAGTTTTTCTGAAAACTATATATTATCAATATCCCATGACGAAGTTGTCCATGGAAAGAAATCCCTTTTAGATAAGATGAGCGGAAGTTATGAAGAAAAATTCCCATCCTTAAGGGCTTTTTATGGTTATATGTATACTCATCCAGGTAAAAAATTATTATTTATGGGTGGAGAAATAGGGCAATTTATGGAGTGGAGATTTTATGAAGGATTAGAGTGGCAAATGCTAAAATATCCCCTTCATGACAGTATAAGAAAATATGTTAGGGATTTAAATCATCTATATAAGAGGGAGAAATCCCTTTGGGAATTAGATTGTTCCCAAGATGGCTTCACATGGATAGATGCAGATAATTCAGCTGAAAGTATAGTGTCCTATGTTAGAAAAAGTAAGGATCCAAAGGATTATTTAGTGATTATTTGTAATTTCACCCCTGTGAAAAGGGAAAGTTTTGTAGTTGGAGTACCAAGAATAACTGACTACAGAGAAATTTTCAATAGTGACAAGGATGTTTATGGGGGATCAAATGTTTTAAATAGTGGTATTATAGAGCCTAAAATCCAAGGTGTGTTGAACATGCCTTATTCAGTAATTATAGATATACCTCCTTTATCAACAATTGTTTTAAAACCAATTTGGGCGGATAGGGGATATTAATATATAAAAAATAGGGAGGATTAGATTATGAAAAAAGAGATGGTAGCGATGATTCTAGCTGGGGGGCAAGGGAGCAGGCTAAAATTACTTACGAAAAATAATGCAAAACCAGCAGTTCCCTTTGGTGGAAAATATAGAATTATAGATTTTCCTTTAAGTAATTGTTCCAATTCAGGGATAGATGCAGTTGGAGTTTTAATTCAATATAAACCTAGGATATTAAATACTTACATAGGTATAGGAAGAACTTGGGATTTAGATAGAAACTTTGGTGGAATTAATTTATTGCCCCCTTTTATGCAAGAAAATGGCGGATTTTGGTATAAGGGTACAGCTAACTCAATATATCAAAACATTGACTTTATCAGTGATTATGACCCAGAATATGTATTAATACTATCAGGGGATCACATTTACAAAATGGATTACAACAAAATGCTAAAATACCATAAGGAAAGAAATGCAGATGCTACAATAGCTGTAATAGATGTTCCCCTAGAAGAAGCTAGTAGATTTGGAATTATGAATGTTAAAGGGGATCATGAAGTATATGAATTTGAAGAGAAACCTGAACATCCAAAGAGTACTTTAGCTTCAATGGGTGTATATATATTTAACTGGAAAGAGTTAAAAAAAGCCTTAATTGAAGATGAAGAAAATGAAAAATCTACAAATGATTTTGGTAAGGATATAATTCCTAAACTACTTGGAGAGGGTAAAAAATTAGTGGTCTATCCATTTGAAGGTTATTGGAAAGATGTTGGAACATTGGAAAGTCTATGGGAAGCAAATATGGATCTACTAAATCCTAGAAAGAAATTTGATATATTTGATAATGATTGGAGAATATACTCTAAAGCTTTAAATAAACCAAGTCAAGTGATTGGAGAAACTGCTAATATTAAAAACTCTTTAATTACTGAAGGATGCGTTATTGATGGAACAGTTGAAAATTCAGTTCTTTTTTCAGGGGTAATTGTGGAAAAGGGAGCTCACATTAAAGACTCAGTTATAATGTGTAATTCTGTAATTGGTTCAGGGGCAGTTGTTGAGAGAGCTATTTTCGGAAATAATGTCTCTGTTGCAAATGGAAAAAGAGTATATGGGAAATCTGAAATTCTTTTAATAGAAGAGGATAGAAAAGTTCAAGAGGATATTATCAAATAAATTTTAGAAGGGAGATAAACTTATGGAAAAAAGATATTTAGGTATAATCAGTGCCACAGAAAATAGAGATGATCTTAGAAGGTTAGCTGCTCATAGATCAATAGGAGCAATTCCTCTAGGGGGAAAATATAGAGTTATAGACTTTGTTTTATCTAATATGGTAAATGCAGGGATAACTACAATTGCAGTTTTAGCAGAAAGTGATTCAAGATCTTTAAGGGACCATGTTGGAACTGGTAGAGCTTGGGATTTAAATAGAAGGCACGGTGGAATATTTGTTTTCAGTGATACTGCAAAGGAACGTTTAACTTATGATATTAAAATGTTAAAGGATAATATAGAGTATTTAGTTAAATCAAAGGAAGAAAATGTAGTAATTTCTTCAACTCACTTAATATCAAGCTTTGATTTAAAAAAAGCAATGGACAAACATGAAAGTTCAGGGGCTGATATAACAGCAGTTTATAAGAAAGTTAATACAGCTGACAGTGAATATTTAGATCTAGGAGTATTTGACTTTAATGGAGATGGAACTATAGAAGGAGTTCATAGAAATCAAGGGAAGGATAAAAAAGCAAATATTTCAATGGAGATGTTTATTTTAAGTAAAGAACTATTGTTAGATCTAATTGAAAAATGTTCTTACATAAATTATTCTCGTAATTCAACTTCTATAATATATGAACAAATTGGAAAATTAAATATAAAAGGTTATGAATACACTGGTTATTTAGGTGTGGTTAACTCTTTACTTTCATATTTCAAAACTAACATGGATATGTTGTCAGTTGAAACAACAAAGGAATTATTTTTCGATGAGGAAAATCCAGTATATAGTAAGTCAAAGGATTCTTCCCCAACAGAATACTATGAAACATCAAAGGTTTCAAATGCTTTAATTGCAAATGGTTGTAAAATAAAAGGTGAAGTTAAAAAAAGTATAATCTCAAGAAGTGTAGTTATAGAAGAGGGAGCTTATATTGAAAACAGTATAATATTACAAAATTGCACTATAAAAAGTGGTGTTAAACTAAAAAATGTAATTTTAGATAAAAATGTTACCTTGTCAGAGGGAACAGAACTTAAGGGAAGTGAACTATATCCCTTGGTAATAGAAAAGGAATTAACTAGATATGAAAAATAAACATTAAATTTTATACAGGGGGTAATAAAAATGAAAATATTATTTGTAGCTTCTGAGGCAGCCCCATTTATAAAAACTGGAGGGCTTGCAGATGTAGCTCATTCGTTGCCAAAGGCTTTAAAAAAATCCAAGGTGGATATTAGGGTAATTATACCAAAGTATAAGAAAATATCCTCTGAGTATACGGAGAAAATGGATAAGGTAGGGGAGTTTACAGTTCCAGTTGGATGGAGAAATCAGTATTGTGGACTATACCATTTAAAATATGATGGGGTAGATTTTTATTTTATGGATAATGAGTATTATTTCAAAAGAAATGAGCCCTATGGACATTTTGACGATGGGGAAATTTTTTCTTTCTTCTCAAGGGGAGTACTAGAGTCAATAAAACATATGGATGGATTTATTCCTGATGTTATCCATTGTAATGACTGGCATTCAGGTATGGTTCCAGTTTTATTAGATGCTTTTTATAGATATGATGTTAGATATCAAAAAATAAGAACTCTATTTACAATACATAATTTAAAATATCAAGGAATTTTTTCCAAAACTATTTTAGGGGAGCTATTAGGTCTTGATAATTCATACTTCACTGAGGAAAAATTGAAATTTTATGATGGAGTATCCTTTATTAAGGGTGGATTAATATATTCAGACATTGTTACTACAGTTAGTAAAACCTATGCAGAGGAAATCAAAACTCCATATTTTGGAGAAAATTTAGATGGACTGTTAAATGGTATAGACTATAAACTTTATGGAATTGTAAATGGAATAGACTACAGTGAATATAATCCAAGAAAAGATAAAAATCTTTTCAAGGAATATGGAATTACAACTATGAAAAATAAAGTGATAAACAAAGAGGCATTACAAAAGGAAATGGGTCTACCAGTTGATAAAGATATTCCTGTTATGGGAATGATAACTAGATTAGTTGGACAAAAGGGACTTGACCTAGTTAAAGGTGTAATAGAAGATATAATCTCTTTGGATTTACAACTTATTGTTGTGGGAACTGGAGATGAAATGTATGAGGATTTATTTAATTACTATGGTAATAAATATCCAAATAAAGTAAAAGCATACATTGGATTTAATGAATCAGTGGCAAGAAGAGTTTACGCTGGTTCAGATATGTTCTTAATGCCTTCACAATTTGAGCCTTGTGGAATTGGACAACTTATAGCTCTGAGATATGGAACTGTTCCAATTGTTAGGGAAACTGGGGGATTACGCGATACTGTACAAGCCTATGATCACAAGAAAAAAACAGGAAATGGATTCTCATTTACAAATTACAATGCCCATGACATGCTACATGTAATTAAACTTGCTATGGAAACATTTAAAAATAAAAAAGAATGGCTTGGAATTGAAAAAAATGCAATGAGGTCAGAAATTAGTTGGAAAGAATCAGCTAAAAAATATAGAGATATTTACAAAAAATTAAAAGAAGATTAGTTTAAGGTAAATGTTCACATAAGGAGTTGGTGATTTTGAATATAACAAAGGAAAAAATAAAAGAAGATTATAAAAAGAGACTTGAATTTACATTTGCAGAAGATGTGGAAGAAGCTTCTTTGGAACATAAATATTTAGCTTTGGGGAAACTAATTAAAGACTATTTGTCTGAAAGATTATATAAGACAAATAAAGCCTATAGAGAGGACAGGGTAAAACAAGTATATTATTTTTCTATGGAATTTTTAATAGGAAGATTATTAGAATCAAATTTAATAAATTTAGGAATAAGAGACATATGTGAAGACGCCCTAGAAGAAATGGGAATAAATTTTAGAGAACTTGTAAGTCAAGAGGCAGATGCAGGTCTTGGAAATGGTGGACTTGGAAGACTAGCTGCAGGTTTCATAGATTCCATGGCTTCCCTTTCCCTTCCAGCCCATGGTAATGGAATACGTTTTAAACATGGACTATTTAAACAAAAAATAGAAAATGGTTATCAAGTTGAAAAACTAGATGATTGGTTGAAAAAGGATTTTGTTTGGGAAATAAGAAAACCAAGTAAAAAAATAGAAGTTAAATTTGGTGGGAATGTATACCTTGTAAAGGAAGGAGATGCCCTTAAACCAGTTTATGAAAATGAAGAAACAATACTTGCAATACCATATGATGTACCTGTCTCAGGTTATGGAACAGGAAATGTAAATACCCTAAGACTTTGGAACGCTGAAATGGTAGATGGTGATATAGATTTATCAACTCTTAGAAGGGGAGAATATATAGAGCATTTGGAAAAAAAATATGCTGTGGAAGAAATTTCCCAAGTATTATATCCTGATGATTCTGGAGAAGTTGGAAGAAGACTTAGATTAAAACAAGAGTATTTTCTAGTAAGTGCTGGAATTCAAGCTATTGTTAGAAGATTTGATAAAATAGGAGAACCTATTAATGAGTTTCACAATTACATAGGAATTCATATTAATGATACTCATCCAGCAGTTGCAGTTGCAGAGCTTATGAGAATATTATTAGATCAGTATAATTTAGACTGGGATGAAGCTTGGAGAATAACAACAAAAACCCTAGCTTACACAAATCACACTATAATGGCAGAGGCTTTGGAAAAATGGTCAGTGGATATATTTAAAAATTTACTTCCTAGAATTTACATGATAATAGAAGAAATCAATAGAAGATTCTCCCTAGAAGTGGCTAAAAAATACTATGGAGACTGGAATAAAATTGCAAATATGGCAATTATCAAAGATAATAAAATAAAAATGGCTAATTTAGCCATAGTAGGTTCCCACTCTATAAATGGAGTTGCTTGGTTACATACTGAAATATTAAAACACAGGGAGCTAAAGGATTTTTATGAAATGTACCCTGAAAGATTTAACAATAAGACAAATGGAATAACTCACAGAAGATGGTTGATTCAAGCAAATCCAGAACTAGCTGATCTAATGGTTGAAGTTGTTGGGGATAAATCTTGGGTAACTGATACTATGAAAATGTGTAAATTACTTCCCCATGTAAATGATAAAAAATATCTAAAAAAAATTGCTGATATTAAATACAATAAAAAAGTTGAACTAGCAAAATTTGTTAAGGAAACTTGTGATATTGAAATTGATCCAAACTCAATTTATGATATTCAAGTAAAAAGACTACATGCTTATAAACGTCAATTATTAAATTTATTTAATATAATGAATTTATACAACCAATTAAAGGAAAATCCAAATATGGATATTGTTCCTAGAACTTTCTTCTTTGGAGCAAAGGCAGCACCAGCTTATTATTTAGCTAAGAAAATAATAAAACTTATAAATACAGTTGCAGATAAAATAAATAATGACAAGAGCATAAATGGAAAGATAAAAGTAGTATTTTTATCAAACTATGGTGTTACCCTAGCTGAAAAAATAATTCCTGCAGGGGATGTTAGTGAACAAATTTCAACAGCTTCAAAGGAAGCTTCAGGAACAGGAAACATGAAGTTTATGATGAATGGAGCAATTACCCTAGCAACTTTAGATGGGGCAAATGTTGAAATAGATAAGGCTGTTGGAAGGGATAATATTGTTGTATTTGGACTTACAGCAGAGGAAGTAATGAACTACTATGAAAATGGTGGATATAGTGCTAAGGAAGTATTTGATAATGATCCTAGATTGCAAAAAATAATAGATCAAATGAAAGATGGTTATTATAATGCTGACAAACATGAATTTGACATTATAGTTGACAATTTATTCAATACAAATGATGAGTTCTTTGTATTTAAAGATTTTGATTCCTATGTAAAGGCTCAAGAAAGAATAAATGAACTATATAAAGATCAGGATAAATGGGTTAAAATGTGTTTGATAAATATTGGAAATTCAGGTATATTTTCCTCAGACAACACAATTAAGAAATACGCAGATGAAATTTGGAATATAAAACCTAGAAAAGTTGAAATGTAGGTGGAGCTATGGAATATTTAAGTTTTAAATGGAATGATAGTTATATTAAATACAATTCTCAAGATATAAATTTTAAATCTCCCTATGGTGCAGTGTCTTGTAACTGTGATATTGAAATTAGAATAAAGATAAATAAAAATGCACCTGTTAAAAATGTCTTTTTAAAACTGGGAAAGGACATTGATGAAGATCCATATAATCAAATAATTAAAGCTATTGAAATGAAATTACAAGGGGATAATAAGGATGAAAGTTACAGCGCCTATGTTTGTAAATTTAGAGCTTGTAACAAGGCAGAATTATTATTTTATACATTTGAAATTATTTTACAAGATGGAACTACTAAATTTTATGGAAATAACCAAAGTGAACTTGGTGGTATTGGACAAGTATATAAGAATAATCCTAAAAAGTATCAAATAACAACATACTATGAGGATAATAAAACCCCTGATTGGTATAAGGAATCAATTATATATCAAATATTTCCAGATAGATTTTTCAATGGAAATGGAGATAGACATATAAACAGTCCCAAGAAAAATTCATTTATATATGGGAAATGGGGAGATACTCCATTTTATATTAGAAATGAAAAAATGGAAATTATACGTTGGGATTTTTACGGGGGAAATTTAAAGGGTATTGAGAAAAAACTAGACTATATTAAGGATTTAGGAGCTAATTTAATCTATTTAAATCCAATATTCAAAGCAACTAGTAACCATAGATATGACACTGGGGACTATAAGAAAATTGATGAAGTACTGGGAACTGAAGAGGATTTTAAAAGTTTAGTTATAAAGGCTAAGGATAAGGGAATGAATATTATGCTAGATGGTGTGTTCAATCACACTGGAAGGGATAGTAAATATTTCAACAGATATTCCAATTATGATTCAATTGGAGCCTATAATTCTGTGGGATCTTACTATTATGATTGGTATAAATTTGAAAAATATCCTGATGAATATGAATGTTGGTGGGGAGTTAAGGATTTGCCCTGTGTAAATGAAAAGACTCCATCCTTTGTTGACTATATAATAGAAGCAGAGGACAGTGTGATTGCCCACTGGATGAAATTAGGAGTTAAAGGTTGGAGACTAGATGTTGCAGATGAACTTCCATCTGAATTTTTAGTGAAACTAAGGGAAAAATGCCATGAACTGGATAAGGATTCTGTTATTCTAGGTGAGGTTTGGGAAGATGCAACAAATAAAATAAGTTATGATAAAAGAAGAGGGTATATGAAGGGAAGACAGTTAGATTCTGTAACTAACTATTCCTTTAAGAAAATATTCATAGATTATTTTTCAAATAAGTTTGATACTAAGAAATTAGTGATGCTATTTGAAAATATGAGGGAAAATTATCCTAAGGAAAACTTTTACGCACTTACAAATATGTTAGGTTCCCACGACATTGAAAGAATAATAACTGTATGTGAAAAGGTAGCTACATACATTCAAGATGAGATTTATAGAAAGGAATTGCATAGGGAAAAAATATTGACTCAAGATCATTTATCTGAAATTATAGGGGATAGAATATTAAACCTTATGGTAACAATGCAAATGGTTTTTCCAGGAGTTCCTTTAATTTATTATGGGGATGAAGTTGGAGTTCCAGGGGGAAAGGATCCAGATAATAGAAGAACTTACCCTTGGGGACATGAGGATAAAGAAATTGAAAGCATGTACAAAAATCTAATTAACCTTAGAAAATCAAGTAAGATGTTTTCAATAGGTGAATTTAAACAACTGGAACTAGGGGAAGATGCATATGGAGTTATTCGTAAATATGAAGATGACTACGCCCTTGTTGTTATAAATAGACATCCAATTAATTATTTTGATGTATCCCTAGATAGTTTAGAATGTGAAGAACTATATAATTATAAAACAAAGGAAAAGATTGTGCTAAATAATGGAAAATTAAAACTTCATCTTAGACCTCTTTCAAGTACCATATTAACAAATAAAGAATATATATAAATAAGAAAATATTAAGAAATGATTAACAAATAATTAATATTTTTTTGATATAATACGTTTAATAGTAAATAAAAAAATGATTATGGAGGAAAAATGAAAAAAATATTAATAGGATTATTTGTTATATCATCCCTAGGATATGCTAAAGAAGTTATGCCAACTGCAGAGGCTGTTACAATACAAGCAGAGGAATTAGGTTATAGTATAGATGTTAAAGTTGGTGGAGAACTTTATTCAAATTATACTTTAGTTAAAGATTCAAAAACAAGTAAAAAATTACTTGGGGACGAAACTGATGGGATAGGATACGAATTATCAGTAGAATTATTAAAAAAAAGGAGTCCTAATTTTGAAACAGGAGTAGGTATAGCTTACCAAAATAATGCAGATAGAAAAAATATTAATAGTGGAATAAAAGGTGCTTCTTATGATTCAATGCCAATTTATGTAACAGCAAAATATAAATTTAATGTGGATAGTTTATATGTACCTTATGTTAAAGTTAATTTAGGTTATTCATTTAATTTTAACGAAAAAGATTTAACAAATTCACTTGGGAAGTCTTCAATTAATATTGATGATGGTTTATATTGGGCAATTGGTGGAGGAGTGGAATACAATAATTTCTTAGTGGAGTTAATGTATGGTGTAACTAAATCTGATGCAAAATCACCTAAAGTTTTTAAAGGGGATTATGCAATTGATTATGAAAAAGTAACATTATCAGTTGGTTATAGTTTTGATTTATAGAATATACTTTGTAATAAAAAATAGATAAATTTATTCCTTCAGTTTTTATTTTTTGTCAACTAGTGTTGGTGGAGAAAAATAAAAAAACTAAATAATAATGAAAATTTCTCCAGTTTTATGCTGGAGGAATTTTTATTATAAGTTTTGAGGATATTTTTTTAAAATTATTGAATTGGTGGTATAATAGTAGTATAAAATTTAAAAAGGAGAGAGATATGAAAAAATATTTATTAGGTCTTTTTATAGTTATGTGTACTTTTTCCTTTGGGGAAGAATATGTAAGTGGAAAAATTATTGGAAAAATAGGAACAGCCTTGGAAAACAACATTTCTAGTAAAACTGATGTTGATGGAGAAGAAATAACAGATGTGGTTTTTTATAATATAAAGGTTAATAATAAAATTATTAAGGTGGAGTCCCCTGTGTACGGGCAAAAGGAATATAACTTAGATCTGGAAAATGGCACAAGAGTGGTTTTAGCCTATGAACCAGATGACAATGGGAACATGGATTATTGCATAACAGATATTGACAAGAGATTTGATTATGGAGTTCTATTATTTTTATTTGTAGCCTTTACAATATTGCTTGCTAAATTAAAGGGTGTAAAAGCAATACTTAGTTTGTTAGTTGTAATACTAGGAATACTTTATGGATTTATACCAATGGTGGCAAAGGGATATTCTCCAATAATGTTAGCAGTTGTAATTTCAATATTTGCATCTGGAATTACAATATCCCTAACTACAGGTTTTGATAAAAAGGGGAAAGTTGCAATTACCAGTAGTATTTTAGGAACTTTAGTAGCAGGAATATTATCAATATACTTTGTACATAGGATGAAATTTTCAGGTTATACAACAGTTGAAGCAATAGGTTATATAGATTTATTAAAGGGAATCAAGGTAAAGGAACTTGTTTCAGCAGGGGTGATAATAGGAAGTATGGGAGCAGTTATGGATGTGGCCATGTCAATATCATCAGCTCTTTCAGAAATAAAAAGAAAGTTCAATGACATAAGTCCCCATGAATTATTTGCCTCAGGTATAGTAATAGGAAAAGATATTGTGGGAACAATGGTTAATACATTGATACTTGCCTATATTGGAGCTAGTTTTTTTGACGTTTTAATAATTTATATAAATTTACAAGACTTAACATTTATCAGAATATTAAATTATGAATTTATAGGGACAGAAATTTTAAGAGGATTAATTGGAAGTATAGGTATACTTGCAGTAATCCCAATAACTTCTTATTTGTATGCTTACACAAAGGGAAAATAAAATTGGAGGTAATGTATGAAAAAAGCAAGAACTGGTATATTAATTGTTGTTTTACTTATTATTATGGGGGCATTGTTAGGGAAAAATGCAATTATAAAAAGAACTTTAGAAGAAAATTTAACAGCTTCTTTGGAAACTCCTGTGAGAATAGATACTGCAACTTATAGCTTACTTGGAAAGAAACTTAGTATTAACGGTCTTAAGGTTGAAAGTAAAGAAAATAGTTCCACAGACATTGTTGTAATAGGTAATATATCAACAAAGATCAATTACAAAAAAATATTTGATAAGGAAATAACCTTGGAAAATGTTGATGTAAGTGATATATATTTAATTCCTAGTACAGGGAAAACAGGTTTAAACACAATAAAAAATGAAGATGAAACAAAGGAACTAGCAGCTTCTATTATTAAAAACTATAAATTAATATTTGAAAAAATTAATTTTTCAAATGAAGCTCAAAGTAACAAAGCAAGATCAATATTCCTAGGAACAACAACTCCCTTCCTAGATAAATATATTGACTATAAATTATCAGCTTATTCAACAGAATATATTCAAGAAATATTAAAAAAATATGTAGCTGCAAAGGCTAATATAAAAACAACTTTAGAGGCTCCTAAAAAGGATGACTGGGTAGTAAATATTAATAATTTCAATGTTAAAACAATGTTGTTTGGAAGATATTTTACAGGTACAATAGAGGGAATATCAACTGACATTACAAGAATGAATAAAATGATACCAATAGTTTTAACAGCTTCAAATGATGATGAAAATAGTATTATAGAAGGGAAATTAAATTTATACACTTTACAAGGGGAAATAGACACTTCTTTAAAGGGAGTGGATGTTGGGACTATACCAAGTGTTAGTGATTACGTAGGTGGAAAACTATATATGAACCAAAAATTATTTTTACTACAAGGAAGTAAAGTGTTCATAGATGGGGATATTAACATTAAAGATGTAGTGTTAAAGGAAGAAAAATTAGCTGAATACTTCTTAGAAGATAAAGAAGCTATAAAAATGATAACAGGTGGAACTAACGAAAATCTACAAGATTTTACAATTACATATAAATACAGCCCTAAATCAAATAAAGTTGTAGTTGATTCTAATTTAGCAGAAAAAATTACTATTTATTTAGGTGGAGATGCTGACTATTACAATACTTTAAAAAATAATATTCAAGATAAATATGGAAAAGAAATAACTAAGGCAAAGGAAAAAATAAATGATGCATTAAATGGATTGTTTAAATAAATATATTTGCAAAAAATAAGAAATGGTACAGTTAATAGCTGTGCCATTTTTATATATTAAGAAATATTTAATTTTCTTTATTTGAAGAGGTTAATTTTCTAACTTCTTTAGGATGAATGCCTTTATATTTTTTAAAAAGAGTTGAAAATCTACTATGTGAGGTATATCCAACAGATTTTGCAATATTTTTTATTTCAAGTTCAGTTGTTGAAAGTAAATTCTCTGCTATATTCATTCTTTTTCTTTGTAGATATTCTGTGATACTCATTTGATACTTTTCCCTAAATATATTTTTAAGTTTGGTACCACTCATCATAGCAATTTTTTCTAAAAGTTTTTGAGAAATATCCAATGCAAAATGGTCATTAATATAATTTGCTACATTTTCAATTGACTGCTCATCAGATTTTGATATTTTTTTTCTTTTTGATTTGTTTAAGTAAGCATTTAATGTGATACTTAACCATTCCTTGGCCTTTGCTTCAAAAAATATTTCTCCAGCAGGGGAGTCCATATGACAATTTAAAATTGAATTTGCAAGTTTTTCCATTGGTTTAGTAACAAGATTCCTAGTATCAAAAAACATGTGAGCAACAGTTTCAGATTGATTACTTAAATGACAAGGGATATATTTATTTATCATTTCTTGCTTAAATTTAACTCCTACACTTAAATATGGAAAATTGCCATGAAGGAAAAACCTAAAATTTGTTTTATTCATATTTGCCACAAAAACAGTATTTGCAGTTAATGTTTGGTAAGGGTTAAAACATTCTCCATTAGCTGTTTTAATATAAGAGGAACAAAAAAATATAAGAGAGTCCATGTTAGGGAAAGAATCTTCAGTTCTTTCCTTTTTTATAAAAAGATCATGAATATCAATGATAAATTGATCAGTTTCATAATACCAATATATTCCTTCTAAGTACTCATTATCTATAAAAAATGTTTTTCCTATTTCACAGTATTTCTTGCATTTTGGATAATTTTTCCATCCTGTTTCCTTTAAATAAGATTCAAATGTGTCCATGTACTACCTCCTAATATCTTGATTGGACAATGCTATGATTAGACATAGTTGTGTTCACTCTATTGTATCTTATTTCTTTCAATGATACAATACTTAAAATAAATATTATCTAATAACATTATAAATTTGTCTAAATGAGATAATATGAAGGAGGAGATAGATGTTTAATTCTTATAAAAAATTGCTTTATTATGTACCAAAGAAAAAATACCTAGCCTATTTGGGAATTTTATTTTCAGGAATTTCAGCTATAGTAACAGTTTTTGCATATTACTATATGTATGAATTTTTAAAAAAAATCATTATTTTAAAGGAGGTTCAAGGGGCTTTTTATTCAGCAATATTTATTACAGGATTTTTAATTGTTGGATCTATCACCTATATGCTTTCAGTGACATTAACCCATATTCTTGGTTTTAGACTAGAAACCAATCTTAGAAAAAAAGGTATAGATGGGCTTATAAATGCAAGTTTTAAATTTTTTGATTTGAATTCTTCAGGGAGAACAAGGCAGTTAATTGATGATAATGCAACTTTAACACATGGTATTATAGCTCATTTAATACCAGACAATACAGGGGCAGTTCTTACTCCAATATTGATTGTTATTTTAGGATTTATAATTAACATGAAGTTAGGTATAGTCTTGCTTTTATTTACAATTGCAGGGGCTATACAAATTATTCTAATGACAGGAAATAAAAGATTTATGGAACTTTATCAAAATGCTTTAGAAAAGATGAATAGTGAAACAGTTGAGTATGTTCGGGGAATGCAAGTTATAAAAATATTTGGAGCCAGTATTAATTCATTTAAGTCTCTAAATAGAGCAATAATAGATTATTCTGATTATGCTCTTAATTATTCTTTAAGTTTTAGAAAACCATATTTGAGATTTCAAGTTATGTTTTTAAGTGCTTTAGGTATTGTAGTACCATTTGTAGTTTTATTTTCAGATATTCATAAGAATCCTGAATTTCTAGCTATTAATTTAATTATGTTCTTATTTCTTAGTGGTGTTTTATTCAATAGCTTTATGAAAATTATGCATATTTCAATGTATGCTTTTCAAGGAGTCACTGCTGTTGAAAAATTAGAAGAAATATTTGAAAGTATGCAAAGGGATAGATTAAAGTTTGGAACGTTGGAAAAATTTAAAAATTTTCATATAGAATTTGAAAATGTTTCTTTTAAATATAAGGAAGATAAGGTTTTAGATAATCTTAGTTTTAAATTAAAAGAAAATAGAAGCTATGCTTTAGTTGGAGTTTCAGGAAGTGGGAAATCAACAATTGCAAAATTAATATCTGGATTTTATCAAATTAATAGTGGAAATATAAAAATTGGAGGGGAAAGTATTTTAAACTATAGTGAAGAGGCTATAACTAAAAATATAGCTTTTATATTCCAAGATAGTAAACTCTTTAAAATGAGTATATTTGAAAATGTTCAAATTGGAAACCCAAATGCAACAAGGGAACAAGTATTTAAAGCCCTTAATCTTGCAGGATGTGATGAATTAATTGAGAAATTTCCAATGAAAGAAAATACACAAATAGGCTCTAATGGAGTATTTTTATCAGGGGGAGAAAGGCAAAGAATTGCAATAGCTAGGGGAATTCTTAAAAATAGTAATATAATTATTATGGATGAAGCTAGTGCATCAATTGACCCTGAAAATGAATATGAACTTCAAAGGGCATTTAAAAATCTCATTAAAGGAAAAACTGTAATTATGATAGCTCATAGGCTAAGTAGTATTAAGTCTGTTGATGAAATAATAGTTATGGAAAAGGGAAAAATTATAGAAAGAGGTACAGATATTCAATTAATGAATAAAAACACTAAATATAGATATTTCCAAGAACTTTATGCAAAGGCAAATAATTGGAGGGTTGGTTATGAAAAATTTATTTAAAAGATATTTTGCATTAACAGATAATGGTGCAAGGGATTTAGTGAAGTCAAGTTTTGCATCATTTTTTGTGTTCATGGTTAGTATATTTCCTGCTATATTGCTTATGATATTATTTGATGAGCTTGTTTTGGGAAATATGAAAAATAGTGCTGTATATATTTTCTTTTCTATTTTAATGATTCTTTTAATGTATTTTCTTTTGAAAGTAGAATACAATACTCTCTATAGTGCAACTTATAAGGAAAGTGCAAATTTGAGACTTGATATTGCAGATATTTTAAGGAAGTTGCCCCTTTCTTATTTTTCTAAACATAATTTAACTGATTTATCCCAGACTATTATGGGGGACGTTTCAGCTATTGAACATGCAATGAGCCATGCAATGGGGAAAACAATAGGTTTTTTCATATTCTTTCCAGTTATATGTATTCTTTTATTAAAGGGAAATATTAAACTAGGATTATCTGTAATATTACCAATTGTTTTAGGCTTTGTACTAATTATTTTATCTAAAAGAATTCAGATACAGGAAAATGTTAAACATTATATAAAGCTTAGGGAAAATTCTGATGCCTTTCAAGAAGTAATTGAATTGCAGCAAGAAATAAAGAGTTTTAATTTAACAAAGGAAATGCAAAAAAAACTATATAAAAATATGGAAGAAAGTGAGAAAATTCACTTAAAAGGTGAGTTTGTAGCATCTATATCCTTACTTTTTTCAGGGTTAGTTATCCAATTAATTTTTCCAATTGTAATATTAGTTGGTACAAGACTTTATTTGTTGGGAGAAATAAATATTTTGTATCTTATATCATATCTTTTAATATCAATAAAAATCAAAGAGGCAGTTGACAGTGTTAGTTTAAATATGGAAGAACTCTATCATATTGATTCTATGATCAATGGAATTAAAAAAATAAGAAATGCTGAGATTCAAGAGGGAAAGGATAGGGTAATAAAAAAATATAATATAGAATTAGAAAATGTTTCCTTTGCCTATGACGAAGGGGGAAAAGTTCTTAAGAATATCAGTTTTACTGCTAATGAAAATGAAGTTACTGCTCTTGTTGGTATGTCAGGGTGTGGGAAAACAAGTATTCTTCGTTTAATTTCAAGACTGTATGATTATGACAATGGAAGTATAAAAATAGGAGGAATGGATATAAAAAAAATATCAACAAAATCCTTATTTGAGAAAACATCAATTGTTTTTCAAGATGTAATATTATTTAATTCTTCAATTATGGAAAATATAAAAATAGGAAATAAAAATGCAACATACGAGGAAATAAAAAGAGCAGCAAAATTAGCAAACTGTGAAGAATTTATTGTGAAACTGCCAAATGGATATGATACAATTATTGGGGAAAATGGAGCAACTTTATCTGGAGGAGAAAGGCAGAGACTTTCTATTGCTAGGGCATTTTTAAAGGATGCACCTATTGTTATTTTAGATGAAATTTCAGCTTCCTTAGATGTGGAAAATGAGAAAAAAATACAAGAAAGTTTAAATAAGTTAACTGAAAATAAAACAGTAATAATTATTTCGCATAGATTAAAATCCATTGAAAATGTGCATAAAATTGTTGTAATTAAAGATGGAAAAGTTGAGGCTTCTGGGAAGCATGAAAAATTAATTGAAATATCCAAAACCTATAATAATTTAATAAAAAAAGCTAAATTAGCTGAAAATTTTAAATATTAAATAAGAAATGGTACAGTTAATAGCTGTACCATTTTTTTTAAAATCTTGAGAAATATTCTATTGATTTTGCAAAGTTTTCAATTGTTTTATCAGCGTCTCCATTTTCAATACCTTCTCTAACACAGTGTTTTAAATGTCCTTCTAAAATAACTTGTCCTGCTTTGTGCAGAGCACTTTTAGCAGCGTTAATTTGCATCAGAATGTTTTCACAAGGTATATCTTCCTCAACCATTCTGTCTATAGCATTAATTTGCCCAATAATTTTTTTAAGTCTATTATGTAACTTGTCGTGATCCATACATTTATTCATAGTTCTACCCCCTTATATACCTGTATAGGTATATAAAAATCATACCAATTATAAAATAAATTGTCAAGGGAAATAAAAGAAAAGCTCCTGATTCCAGGAGCTTTTCTATGTGAGTATATTTTATTTAACAGGTTTTAAGAATCCAATTAAAGCAGCTGTTATAAATGATCCAACAAGTACAGCAACAATGTACATAATAGGATTAGTCATAACTGGTATAACAAAGATTCCCCCATGAGGTGCAGGAAGTTGAACCTTTCCAAACATTGATATTCCCCCTGCAATTGCAGAACCAATGATACAAGAAGGAATAACTCTAGCAGGGTCAGATGCAGCAAAAGGTATAGCACCTTCTGTTATAAATGAAGCTCCCATAATATAACAAGTTTTACCAGCGTCTTTTTCTTCCTTGGTAAATTTATTTTTAAATACAGTAGTGGCAATTGCAATTCCCAAAGGAGGGACCATTCCACCAGCCATAACAGCAGCATGAGGATAGTAGTTACCAGCAGAGATCATAGCAATACCAAATGTAAAGGCAGCCTTGTTAACAGGTCCACCCATGTCAACAGCCATCATTCCAGCAAGAACAACACCTAGTAGAACTAAGTTTCCAGTTCCCATATTTTGAAGCATTGAAGTCATTCCATTGTTAAGAGCAGCTACAGGGCCAAGGATTACTGTATACATAATAGTTCCTGTGATAAATATACCAAATAGAGGATAAAGTAAAACTGGTTTTATTCCTTCTAAACTTTCAGGTAATTTACCAAAAACTTTTTTTAGTAAAATTATAGAATAACCACCAATGAAACCACCAATTAATGCACCTAGGAAACCAGCACCATTGTTAGCAGAAATAAGTCCAGCAACCATTGCAGGGGCAAAACCAGGTCTATCTGCAATACTAAATCCAATAAATCCAGCTAGAACAGGAATCATTAGGAAGAAGGCATTTCCTCCACCAATATCCATAAGTAATTTAGCAATTGGATTAAAAGTAGCATCATTAGGATCAAAGGCCTTTATTCCAAACATAAATGAAATGGCAATTAATATACCTCCACCAACAACAAAGGGTAACATATTAGAAACACCTGACATTAAATGTTTATAGAATCCTGTTTTTTCTTTTTTTCCAGCTGCAGCTATTTCTTTATCATCAGCTGTGTATATTGGAGCCACGTTATTTGTAGCCTCAGTAATTAATTTTTCAGGATTTTTGATACCCTCTGTAACAGGTACAATAACCACATGTTTTCCATTAAATCTAGCCATTTCAATATTTGTATCAGCTGCAACAACTATTCCCTTGGCATTTTTAATATCTTCATCAGTAAGTTTATTTTTAACACCAGTTGAACCATTTGTTTCAACCTTTATCTTAACTCCAAGTTCACTAGCTTTTTTTCTCAAAGCATCAGCAGCCATGTAAGTATGGGCAATACCTGTAGGGCAAGCAGTAACTGCTAAAACATCAAAATTATTTCCCTCATCTATTACTTCTTTATTATCTTCACTTTTAAGAAGAATATTAATAATTTCTTCCTTTGATTTGGCATTTAATACCCCTTCTCTAATATCATCATCTAGCAATGAAGTTGAAAGTTGTGAAAGAACTTCTATATGAGAATCCTTAGCATTGGCAGGGGCTGCTATCATAAAGAATAATTTTGAAGGCTCACCATCAAGGGAATTAAAGTCAACACCATCCTTTGAAATACCAATTGCAACTGTGGGAACTTTAACTGCAGCAGTTTTAGCATGGGGAATAGCTATTCCCTCTTCTAAACCAGTTGAACTTTCCTCTTCTCTTTTAAGTATTTGTGCTTTGTATTCTTTAGGGTCGTTCAATTTTCCATTTTCAAAAAGCATATTAACTAGTTCATCAATAACATCATTTTTGCTTTTAGCAGTAAGATTTAAGCTGATACATTCCTTTGTAATCATAGATTTTAACATTTTATACCTCCTAGTTGTATTTACATTAAATTTTTGTAACTTCTATATCATTTAATAAATTATTCATATTTTCAAAGGTAGTAAGTCCTTTGGAAAAGGCTGTGGAACTTCCAGATGCAATTGCATATTTATATGTTTCAACTATGCTTTTATTTAAATGAAGACCATATAAGAATCCAGAAACCATAGAATCCCCAGCTCCAACAGAGCTAATTAATGAGCCAGCAGGTACATTTCCCCTAAATACCCCTTCCTGTGAAATTAATATGGAACCATTTTTCCCAAGGGAAATTATTACATTTGCAGCTCCAAGTTCTCTTAGTTTTTTACCAGCTTCAATTAATTCTTCTTCAGTGTTATATTTTTCTTGGAAGAATTCTTCAATTTCATCCCTATTAGGTTTAACAAGGAAAACTTTTTTACCAATTGCTAAGTGTAGAGGTTCTCCCCTAGTGTCTAGTATAACTTGTACATTTTCAGGTAAAATATCAATTATTTTCTTGTAAATATCTTTGTTAAGGGAAGAGGGAACACTACCAGATAAAACTAGCACATCATTTTCCCCTATAAATTTAATTGTCTTTAAAAAATCCCCGTATTCAATTTTTGATATGTTAGGTGACACTCCAGCAATTTCACTTTCCTTGTCCTTTGTTTTCATTTTAATATTTATTCTAGTATTACCTTGTATATTTATAAATTTTTCATCTATTCCATATTCAAATACATTTTTTTTAATGTATTCCCCAGTAAACCCTCCAACAAAACCAAGGGCAGTGCTAGGAACTTTAAAGTTTTTTAAAACCTTTGATACATTTATTCCCTTTCCCCCAGGAAGAGTGTAACCATTTTTCAAATGATTTAGGTCCCCTTGTATGAAATTTTCCATTTCTATATAATAATCTATAGCTGGATTCAATGTAACTGTATAAATCATAATTACCTCCATTATTTTTTCAAATTATCCAATGCATTTTTTATGTTTTTTGGTATTTCACAATCAGAAATTAGTGTTCCATCATTTAAAGAGGCAAAATTGAAAAAACTTTTCTTTTTAAATTTAGTGTGATCACAGAGGAAGAATACTTTTTTTCCCCTTCTAATAGCCTCTGATTTAACTAGTACTTCCTCTTCGTCAGGAGTTGAATAACCTTCACTATTAACACCATTTGCCCCTATGAATACAACATCAAAGTTATAATATTTAAGGGCGTTCATTGCAGAGGCTCCAACTAGAGCACCTGTTTTTTTCTTAAGCTTTCCCCCAAGAAGATAAACTTCCTTATTAATAGAAGCAAGTTCATTTATATGGGAATATCCATTTGTAACTATTTTAATATTCTTAATGTTTTTCAAATATTTAATTAAAGAAAAGGTAGTTGTACCTGCATCTAAAAAGATTGTATCCCCTTCTTGAAGGAATTTGACTGATTTTTTAGCAATTATATCTTTTTCTTTATTAAAGACTAATTTTTTATATGCAATATCTTCCTCTTTAGTTTCAACTAAAACTGCTCCCCCATGGATTCTTTTGATTTTCCCCTTGTCTTCTAGAAAACTTAGGTCTCTTCTAGCAGTAGCTTCAGATATTTTAAGCTTAGTGACTATTTCGCCAACTTTTATGTTTTGTTTTTCCTCTATAAGTTTCAAAATAAGATTATACCTTTCAACTGCTAACATGTATTATCCCTCCTTATTATAATTTAATAATAGCATAATAAAAAATAAAAATCAATCAAAAATAATCATTTTCCTTCAAAAAATAAAAAGAATCTCCTTTTTCTGTAAAAATATGTTATAATATTCTAGGGGATATTATGACCGTCGGGTCAGAGAATTTATTTGGAGAGGATAATTATGTTAGAAAAGGATTTAAAAAGAGAGAAGTTAAATGTATTAAAAGTGTTAGAAGAAAAGTATGGTAGAGTTTCAGAAAATAAAATTGAAATTTTAAATTGTGGAAGAATAGGAAATGCCACAGTGTTTAGATATAGAGATTTTCAAAAGGATTTAACTATAAAGGATTTTTCAGAGTCCCCATGGTTAATAAAAAATACTTTTGGGAAATTATTTATAAAAAATGAAGTTAGTAAAATGCTTAAACTAAGGGATAATAAATCAGTTCCAGGGGGAGTAAAAAGAATATCTCCCTATGCCTTTGCCTTTAACTACATAGAAGGAAAGCCACTTAAGGGAATACATGGAAAGGTGTTAGACAAGGAATTTTTTATAACCTTAGAAAAAAATGTAAAAAGAATGCAAGATAAAAATATAGTACATTTGGATTTGAGAAATTTAGGGAATATTATTATGGGAAAGGATGGTTACCCATATATAATAGATTTCCAGTCAGCAATTAGTGTAAAATCCCTACCTAAATCTTTAAGAAAAATATTGTTAGATTCAGATCTATCAGGTGTATGTAAGGCTTGGGACAAGAAATGCAGGGAAGAATTAGATGAGGGAAGAAGAAAATTCCTAGAAAAATTTAATAAAATAAGAAAATTATGGATATTAAAGGGCTACCCTTTACAAAAACTTATGAGAAAAATAAAAAACAGTACTCTCTTAAAATAGAGAGTGCTGTTTTATCTTTTCTATTAACTGCTTTAATTTAGGCATTTCCCTCACAGTTATCTTCATATCATCTTCTAGCTCACCAGTTAAAAGGGAAGAGAGAGGATTATGAAGTTTAGATTTCTTTTGAACTTGTTCATAATTAAAATTAGCATAACAGTAGAGACAGTGATGATTGCATGTGTTGTATTCTCCAATGTCAATACTTTTAACACATCCACATTCTTCCCTTTGATTAGGATCCTTTTCTATATCTATTTCAAATCCTAAAATTTGAGAAATTAGCTTGTCATCAATACATTTCCCATGATTAATTCCATATTTTTCTAAACTATATTTTTCAGAACAAGTTTCAATAACTATTCCATACCTTTCGCCTATTTTAGAAAATTCCAGGGAAATATTTTCAACATCCTTATCTTCTAACTTTGTTATATGTAAATTTCTAGTGTTTCTTTCAGTTTTTTTGTAGAGATCAATGAAACTAATTACACATTTTTCAGTGTAACCTTGTAGTTTTTTACAAAGATTTTCAAAGGCCCTAACATGATAGTTAAAAGTGTATTTTTTATTAAAAAATATAGGATCGTATCTTAAGATAACCTTGTTTTTTCCAATTGCTTTAGATAATTCTTTAAAGGTATCAAGCACTTTCTTTTTATTTAAGATTCCAGGTTCAACATCCTTCCCATAAGGGGTGATAGTATACTGAAAATAATAGTTATACCCCTTTAGTTCATCTAATCTATTTAACATGGGAGATGCATCCTTAGTCCAAAACACAAAACAATCAACAGTATTAGGAGATAAGTGTATCCTACTAATTTGTTTGTTGTTAAATGGATTAGGAACATCAACAAAACCCTCATGTAATCTATTAAAAAACCAGTCACTATAAAATGCAGGTATATCTGTTCTTCTACTAACACTAACAATCATGTTGTCTCCTTTCAAAGTTAACAATATTAAAACATACTTGAGACATTGTTTTAACAGGTTTTCTAGAGAATACATTTTCTTCACAAAACTTTTTAAAGGGACAAGGATTGTCCTCTAAAAAATCCAAATAGTAATCACTTAAAAAATCAGATAAACTACTAGGATAACCAAATTCAGGTAATATATCCTCTATTCTATAGGGAAAACCATTTCTTTTCTTCTCAAAGGAATAGCATTCCTTAAGGGGATCTTTAGCTATATATCCTAGTTCATTTTGTATAATATTAAAAATTTCTATTCCCCTTCTAGCATCCCTTGTGTTTCTAGCCTTTCTAAGGGAAAGCACAATTGTTAATTTATCACTTTTAAAAGTACTTTTTCTAAAGGAATCCTTTAGCCTTTCAAATTCCTCATCATTAAATTCCCCAATTGATTTTGGGAAAATAATAATATTATAGTCATTGTTATTTAAATCAAAGGATAGTATATCCTTTGTAATAACTTTAGCATCATGGTTATAATTATCCCAGTAAGACCAGTTAATTATATCTACCCCTGTGTATTTTATATTTAAATTTTTACTTGATTTTTCATTAGCCAACTTCATTCCCCAAAAATCTATTCCACATCCGCAACCAATTGAAAGTATATTGTAATTATCTTTGAGAAAATTTCTTTTAATAATTTCATTGTAGAGGAAATAGTATTCAGTTAAGTAAGCTGGAAAATATTTTAAAAGATAATATTGTTGAATAAATTTATTTTGGTAATCAGGCAACACTTCTCCCTTGAACCCAAAATTCTTCAATTCGCATAAATATTCTTTTTCTTCTAAATTATCTAAAAAATCAAAGAAAATTTCTTTCAATTTTTCCATTGCAAATACAATCATATATCCTCCATAAATAAAAAGTGTCCATTTTCATTATACCACGAAAATTAAAAGTTAAGAAATTTTATTTTTTATATAGTTAGTGTAAATGTAGTTAATAGAATATAAAAAAGAGAAGTGCCTTGACACTTCCCCTTGAATTTAAACTACAGATTAAAGATCAAATAAATAACCTACTGAAAGTACTACTCTGTCATAATCATTATCTGATTTAACTGAGTAACTATCTGCTGATGATTCAGCTTTATTTACAGCGTACATTAAATCAACTGTAAAGTTGTTATATTCCATTCCTGCACCTGCAGCCCAGTATAAACCGTCGTCTACACTTGTACCTGTGCTACCTATAGAAGATGATTTAGCATCTGAAGCGTTAAAGTTAAAAGAATAACCTAAGTTAGCTTTTAAATATGGTTTGATATTAGAATCAGTGATAAAGTTATATTTAGCTGTTAAATATAAAGGTACTGAATCATATTCTACACCATCCACTCCATTTTTACTATCTCTATCTGCATGGAATTGATAGGCTAAACCTAAACCTACATCAACGTTATCATTTAACATTTTGTATCCTTCCAGTGCTACTTCTCCACCAAATCCATCTGTACTGTCATCAAAATAACCTTGATAAACTTTATCATATTTGGCCATTATATCTCCGCCAACTCTAACATTTAAATACATATCGCTTTGGGCAACTGCCATTGTTTCTGTAGGCATTTCTGCCACGGGCATAATTTCCTTAGCATATGACGCTGAAGCTACTGTTAATGCTGCTAATAAGAGTATTGTTTTTTTCATAAATATACCTCCTTAATAGAATATTTAAATAAAACCTCTTACTAACGTTATACATCTTTTTTGACCAAAAAACAAGTGGTAAATGAATAAATTTTTATTATTAAATTTTCACATATTTATTATATATTTCAATCACTTTGGAAAGAATGAATTCAGGGGTGATTAGATGATATATTTCATCTCTTGTCATACCTTTAGTTATGTTAAATTCCTTAGGCTCAACTCCTTGATGTCTAGGATTTTCATTTGCCAACCATTCTTTTTTATCTGATTCTGGGGAAAAAACAGCAAAACTAGGAATATCTAGAGCCTGTGCCAAATGTCTAGGGCCCCCTTCATTTCCAAAAAACATATTACAATTTGAAAGTAACATTGCAAGTTCTCTTATGGAAGAAGTTTCAATGTTTGAAAAGATTCTTGTGTCATTACCTAATTGTTCATGGACTTTTTTGGCAAAATCCTTTTCATCAGGGGAATAATAAAATATGATTTGGATATTTAGTTTGTCAAGTAAGGTTTTTATTACTTGCATCATATTTTCTATGGGGTAGACTTTTCTAGGAACTCTTGAGTTAATTGCACAGGCAAAAATAGGTTTGGAAAAGTCAATACCAGCAGTTATCATTTTTTTCTTCATATATACTTTTTCTTCATTTTTTATATTAATTGTATAGTTGTAATTGTATTTAACCTTGTATTCTCTTTCAAGGGGTTTTAACATTTTCAAAAATTTATCCACCTTATCCTTTGAATTATTTGGTTCTTCTATTTTATCAGTGTAAGTATAACCTCTATATTTTTTTGCCCTTCCTATTCTATATTTTGCCCCAAGGGAAAAGAGAGTGAAAAATTCACTTTTTGGAGTAGACATAATATCAATTACAATATCATATTTTTTTCTTGTTACTTTGAAAACCTTCATTAAATATAGGAAGGGATTTTTTTGTTCTTTTTTACTAATGGTTATAACTTTATCAATGCTTTTATGATTCTCAAATACAGGGGATACATGTTCATATAAAACATAGTCTATTTTAGAATCTGGAAATGTTTCCTTGAGTGAGTTACACAGTGCTGATGCTAAGATAGAGTCTCCTATTTGCTTAAACCTAATTACTAAAATTTTCATATTGTTCTCCTAAGAATATTCTTTTAATAAATCTCATATAATTTTAGCATAAAAAATTATATTTGTGTACAAATTATGATATAATTGTAATGTATAATTATATTTAACAAAGTGGAGGGTTTAGATGGAAAAAGATTTAAAGATAGATAATGAAAAAGATTATGAAGTTGTAAAAAATGATAAAAGATCTAAAGTTATTTATAATCCAAAAAATAAAAAATATAAGAAATGTTTTTACCCTAAATTTTCCAAACGAATAAAGTGGTTTTTTAAAATGGGAAGGTATCCAGGGCATAATTTCAAATATATTTCAGATGTTTTGAATACTGTAGGTATTAAAACAGTAAATATAACTGATTTTAACAAATATGAAGTAACTACTCAAGCTCTTCCAGGGAAACCTTTAGCAGAAGTTTTAAAAGAATCAAATACTAAAAAAGCAAAAATGTGTTTGGGGAAATATATTAATTTAATAAAAAAATTAATTGATAATAGAATCTATTTTGCAGACTATACTTGCAATAATTTTTTTATGTTTGATGGGGAAATCTATGCTTTGGATTTGGAAGATTATAGAAAGGATTGTTTATTTAACTTTAGAAAGAAGAAAATGTTGAAAAAAATGCAGTCTAAAATAAAAACAATACCAAAAGAGTGTTTAGAAAAAATAAATATTACTCACAATGATATATTAAAGGAGATACTTGATAATTAGATAACTAGGAGAAAAAATGGAAAAATTGCTAGAAGACAAATATAAAGAATATAATTTATTCTTTTATAATGAAAATTTTAAAAAATTAGGGGAAAACATAATTGACAATAATATAGAAATAATTGAGGAAATAAAGGTAACTGATAGAAACTATGTTGCCAAAATAAAATATAATGGAAATTATTATATTTTAAAATCTCCGAGAAATGAACATATAAAAATTCAAAGAAAAATCATGACTTTGTTTAAAAAAGGTGAAGCCCTGTCAACACTTGTAAATACAAATAGATTGATTGGTGAAGGATTAGATTTCTTTGCAGCTCCATATTTAGCAGTTGTAAGAAGAAAGTGTGGAATGATAGTTGAATCATATTTTGTAACTGAATATTTTCAAGAAAAGAAAAGAAAAGGATACAGAAGAGAAGAAATTGAAGAATGGATTAAATTAGGAAAGAGATTACACAATAAAAAAGTTTATCATGGAGATTTTAATCCAGCTAATATTATAAATACAGATAATGGAGTTAAATTAATTGATAGTCAGTGTAAGCATTATTATTTTGGTGAATATAGAAGTAACTACGACAAATTAACCTTAGAGTATAGCACCTATGGAACCTTAGGAAGAGAGAACTGGTATAAAAGGGATATTTGGTATAAATTAGCGAGATATATAAAAAGTATAAGGAATGGTGGAGAAAAAAATGTTCAGGGAATTAAATAGAAAATTTCAAGACTATATGAGACCAAAAAGACTTGCTTTGGGAAAACGTATTTGGGACAAAAAGAAAACTAATAAAAGAAAATTAGAAAATAATATAATAGAGAAAGAAAATATACAATCAATTCTATTTTTAAGGTACGACGGGAAAATAGGAGATATGGTTATAAATACACTATTATTTAGAGAAATAAAGAAAAAGTATCCTCATGTTAAAATAGGAGTTGTTTCTAGAGGAGGAGCAACTGACATAATAAGATATAATAAAAATATAGATAAACTATATATATATTCTAAAAAAAGAAAAGATATTAAAAAATTAGGAGCTAGAATTTCCAAAGAAAAATATGATTTACTAATAGATTTTTCTGAGATATTAAAAATTAATCAAATGATGTTTGTAAATTTATGTGAAGCTAAATTTAATATGGGAATTAACAAAAAAGATTGGAATTTATTTAATATATCCATAGATAAAATTGATTACAATTATCATATTACAAAATTGTATGATGATATATTAAAAAAACTAGGAATAGAAACTGTAAATTTATCCTATGATATTTTTTTAACAGAGGAAGAAAGAAAAGCGGTAAATAATATACAAGAAGACTATATTGTTTTTAATCCCTATGCAGCTAGTAAACATAGGAGTTTCAATGTTGAAAAATCCCTTGAAATTAGTAAAGTTTTACTAGAAAAAAGGAAAGAAAAGCTAGTTTTAATTGGGACAATTGATCACAGGGCAGAATTAGAAAAAATAAAAGAAACACTTGGAAAAAGAGTGCTAGTTCCTAAATTAAATGGGATATTAGAAGTAGCAAGTGTCATAAAAAATTCAAAATTAGTTGTAACTCCAGATACTTCTATAGTTCATATAGCTGTAACCTATGATAAAGATATACTAGGGATTTACAGGAAAAATAAGGAAGATAAAAACTCCATTCTTTGGGGTCCTAATTCTAAAAAAGCGAAGATCATATTTGTGGAAGAAGATATAAAACCTGGTCAAGAAATAGACATAAATAAAGTTAATATAGATGAAATTGTTAAAGGGGTGAAATAGTGAAAGTAAGTGTAATAATACCAGTTTATAATAGACTAGAACACTTAAGAGCTGGATTTATTTGTTTATTAAATCAAACAGTAACTCCAACAGAGCTAATTATAACAGATGATGGTTCTAGTGAAAAAGTAACAGATTATATAGGAGATTTAATAAAGTATGCTAAATTTGAAATTAAACATATCATACAAGTAGATAAAGGTTTTAGAAAAACAAGAGCTTTAAATAATGCTGTAAAAAATTCAAAAGGAGATTTATTAATATTTTGTGATCAAGATTTAATATTCCCAGAGGATTATGTTGAAAAAATGATAAACGAAGCTAAACATGGGGAATTTTTATTGGGGCGTGCTCATAATACAACAAGAGAGGAAAAAGAGAAAATATTAGAAACTATAGATTTAAAAATAAAATATAAAGCTATAGAAAATATTGTAGATAGAAAATATCTTTCAGATATGGAATGGATGTATAAAAAAGATAGACAAAGCAGACGTTTAAAAAGATTTTATTTGTCTAAAAGAGGTATAAGACTTGCAGGAATGAGTTATTGTATATATAAAGAAGATTATATAAAAGTTAATGGATATGATGAACAATATCAAGGTTGGGGTTATGAGGATGATGATTTTGGAAATAGGTTAACTATGGTCAATGTTATAGGAAGAGAATTTAAAACTAAATTAATACAATTACATTTATATCATAATATGGACAGTACAAAGAAAAAAAGTTTAAATGAAGAGTACTATTATAAAAGGAAAAAAGAAATTTTTAAATACAAAGATTTTTATTGTAAATATGGTTATACTAATAGTATAGATAAGGACAATATAATAATTAACATATTAAAAAGAGTTCGTTAAGGTATAACATAGATAGTTAGGAAGTTTTATAGAAAAATACTCATTAGAAAGATTTTTAGAAGAAGTGTTTAGGGAAGGGGGAACATTTATGAAGTTTGTGCATATATGTGAAGAATTTGAATATTCCTGGATAGGTAAAGATAACGGAATGATTCCTATTTATGCAAAGGAAATTTTAAATTGGGAATCTGAAATTGTAACTTGTAATTTAAAAAATGATCTTCCAGATGAAATTAGAGGAGTAAAAATAGTAAAAGTAAAAAGATGGTTTAAGAAAATAAAAAATTTTGCTCCTTGGGTAATATTTTTTAAAAGAGCACCTCTTTATTTTTATATTTTCAAAAATGCTAAAAAAATAGATGTATTAATGCTATTTCATGTAACTAAATGTAGTTATTGGAATGCTTTTTTTTACAAAAAATTTAATCCAAATGGAAAAATTTATGTTAAAGGAGATTTTAATTTGGATATATATATAAATGAAGTATATGAAAC
This sequence comes from Fusobacterium sp. IOR10, assembly GCF_010367435.1. Taxonomy (NCBI): domain Bacteria; kingdom Fusobacteriati; phylum Fusobacteriota; class Fusobacteriia; order Fusobacteriales; family Fusobacteriaceae; genus Fusobacterium; species Fusobacterium sp. IOR10. The sequence goes on along the minus strand of NZ_WJWY01000008.1, from coordinate 33,505 downwards.
AAAAATGAAGGTTAGTAGTTTAAAATCTTATTTTAGGAAAAAGAGACAAATAACAGAATATAATAAAAGAAAAAAATTAGTTGAATTAACTAATTTAATCAGTTATGAAAGTAAAGAAGCATTTGAATATATGAAGGATTCCTATGCAGGAGTTTCCACAAAGGGAAAAACCATGTATCTTCCAAATGGGTATGATGATGTATATATAGAAAAAGAATTTAATGTAAAACCTTATAAAGAAAAGGAAAATATATTTTTAACTGTTGGAAGATTAGGAACAAATGAGAAGAATACTGAATTATTATTAAATGTATTGGAAAATATAGAGTTAAAAGATTGGAAATTTTATTTGGTTGGACCAATTGAAGATGCTTTTAAGGGGAAAATAGAAGAATTTTATAAAAAAAATCCTCAGAAAAAGGATAATGTTATATTTACTGGGGCTATTTTAGATAAGAAAAAACTATATGAATATTACAATAGAGCTAAAGTATTTGTTTTACCCTCTAGATGGGAAAGCTTTGGAATAGTTATGGTTGAGGCTATGGCTTTTAATTGCTATATATTAACATCAAATACTTGTGCTGCTAATGATATAACAGACAATGAAAGTATTGGAGAAATTTTTGATGCCTGTTCTGAAAAAAGCTTAGAAGAAAAATTAATAAATATAATTAATAATAAAATTCAGTTAAATTATTATGAATATAATATAAATGATTATAAAGAAAATTTTAAATATTCTAAGCTAATAAAAAGATTAAATAAAATATAGAAATTAAAATAAGAGAATCAAAGGAGTCTCAAAATGAAATATAAGATTCAATGGAAATATTTATTAAATAGTAGCTTTGTAAAAATAAAAGGTAAAAACATTATAGATGATAGGGGAGTTATAAAAAGAACAAAAGCCAAAATTTCAGGGGAAAATAACCAATTAATTTTAAAAAAAGGAGCAAGAATAAATAAAAGTAATATTTGGATTAATGGGAAAAATAATAAGGTTATAATAGGAGAAAATTGTAATTTAAATAATTTAACAATTATTATGGATAATAACAATAGCATTATAGATATAGGAGATAAAACAGGATGTGCTAAAACACAAATTGTATCTTTGGAACCATATGATATAATTATAGGGAAAGATTGTATGATTTCTTATGATGTGGAAATAAGAAATACAGATTCTCATAAAATATTTGATAGAAAGACAAGTAAAAGAATAAATTTTGGAAATGAAATTTTAATAGAAGATCATGTTTGGATAGCTTCAAGAACAATGGTTTTAAAAGGAAGCATAATAAGAAAAAATTCAGTAATTGGAACAAGTAGTATTGTAAGTGGTGAAATAGAAGAAAATTCTATAGGAGTTGGTAGCCCAGCAAAAGTGATAAGGAAAGGCATATATTGGAACAGAGATTCTGTAATTGAAAAATAAAGGAGAGTATATGAAAAATATAGGATTTTGTATAGATTCTTTAGAAATGGGCGGAGCAGAAAAATTATTTGTTGATATAATTAAATCTTTACACAAAACTAAAAAATACAAGATATATTTATTAACTACATTAAAAAGTGACAGTTATTTTTTTAATGAGATTAAAGATATGGTAACCTATCATTATCTATTAACTAAAGAGGAAAAGGATAATTTCAAGTTAAATAAAAATTTAATAAATACTTTTAAATCTTCCCTTTTAAAAAGAAAAAGATATAAGCTTTTTTCAAAGGAAGTGGATACAGTTATTGATTTTTTAGATGGAGATTTTTACAAATATATAAAGACAGAAAAAAACAAATCAAAAATTGTATGGCTTCATTCAAATTATAAGGATTTAGTTTTGAGAAAAAAAATTGATAAAAAAATTAACCATTATAATAAAGTAATAGTTATAACAAATTCAATGTATGAGGAAATTTCCGTAAAGAAAGAGATGGAAAACAAAGAATTATTTATGATCTATAATATGTTTGATTTTAATAAACTAGATAGATTTTTAAAAGAAGAAGTTGAAGAACAATTTAAAAAAGAGAAATATTTTCTAACAGTTTGTAGACTAGATGAAAGTCAAAAGGATGTAACTACTTTAATAAAAAGTTATAGTGAATATAAAGGTGATGAAAAATTATACATAATAGGGGATGGGAAGGATAAAAAAAGTTTAGAAGAATTAGTAATGAAATTGGAACTTTCCCAAAGGGTTATATTTTTAGGAGAAAAGAAGAATCCCTTTAAATATATGAAAAATGCTAAAGCTTTTATTTTATCTAGCAAAGGAGAAGGCTTTGGTCTTGTGCTAGTTGAAGCTCTTTATGCTGGGACAAAAGTAATTTCATCTAACTGTGAATATGGTCCTAGGGAAATATTATTAAATGGAGATGTTGGAGAACTTTTTCCAGTGGGAAATAAGGAAAAATTATTGGAAAAATTATATTTAATTACTAAAAAAAATTATGACAATGAAAAAATAAAAAAATCTTTAGAAAGGTTTGAGGGAAAAATAATAATAAAAGAAATAGAGAGGACAATAAGATGATAAAAATAAAAGAAAAAATTAGTTTAGAAAAACTAACATTGATAAGTGGATTTTTGTATATATTTTTTCTAATGAGAAGAGGGGGAGATACTAAATTTATTTTTGCACTAGCTTTGATGGTAATCTCTCTTTTTTTTATTTATAAGGATAAGGGAAGAAAAATTATTGAAAATAAAGGACTATATATTTCAGGACTATTATATTTTTCTTTGTTAACGTGGAGTTTTTCCTTAAATGAGATAACTTTAGATAGAATAACATCGTATTTGGGAATGGGGTTATATTCAGTGATCTTTTTACTATTAGGAATAAACTTGGAAATTAAAGAAAAATATTTTAAGTATATTATTCCATTAATTAGTTTTTTTTCCTTAGGAAGTCTGTATAGGGGACTTCAGGATATATATTTACATTCTTCAAAATTATCATATTATAGAATTTCAGGGAAAACTTATACAACAATATACGCTGGGGAAATAGGGATATATTTTTTTATAGGGTTAATCTCTATATTTATTTACAAAAAGTGGTATTTAAAATTAGGTTATACTTTATACACTGTTATAACTTTAGTATTAGTTTATTTTACCAAATCTAGAAATGCAATGCTTATGATTCCTCTTACTATAGGGGTACTTTTAATTATTAAATATGGTAAAAAAGGATTGCTGTATTTTTCTTTAGTTTTGGCTTTAGCTTTTGGATTAGTAAAATATAGTAGTCATATTAGTGGATTTAAGAGGCTTTCAACAATTTCAAGTGTTGAGAAAATAAAAAAAGATGCAAGATATGAAATTTTTAAAGAGGGAATACAGTTAGGTTTAAAAAATCCATTGACAGGGGTAGGATTTAAAGAATATAATAGAAAAAATTTGATCGAAACAAAGGTTGAAAAGGTATCTAGTTTTCACAATATATATATTGAAACTTTTGCTACCCAAGGAATATTAAATTTATTAGCATACATAATTTTTATAGCATTTATATTTATTAAATTATTAAAAAAATATTTTAAAGATAGAGATAAAAAAATATTATTACTATGGGGATATTAATATATATGTTATTATATGGACTAGCAGAACCTGTATTTTATTTTGAGAAAGTTTATGAATTATTGTTTACAATACTCACAATAGGTCTACTAGATAATAAATAGAAAATTTAATATTGAAAAAGGAGGAACATTTTGTTAAAGGATGTTGTTAGTAAATATTTTGAAGATGAAATAAAAGAAGATTATGACCTTGTTAAGAATTATAAAAATAGGAAAGTAATATTTAGAGAAAAAGTAAATATAAATGGGGAAGAGGCGACTTTATATATAAAAAAATATATTCCCTATAGAAAGCCTAAAAAGTTAATTATTTTAGGATTAAGAGATGATCCATGTACACATTATAAAAAAATAGCTAAAAATTTAGAAAGAATAAATATAAATGTTGTAAAAGATATTTTAACTATGGAAAAAAGAGAGACTTTTTTTCATAGAAAATATATAGTGGTAACACCTTATGCCGGAAAAAGTTTAGCAGAATATGAAAAAGAATTTAAAAAATATAAAAAATATTTTGTGAAGTTTTTTGATTATTTTATTTTAATGTGTAAAAATAATATATATTCAACAGACTATAATTTAGGTGGGTGCTTAATTAACGGAGATGATGTTACTTTAATTGATTTAGATGCCTATAAAGTAGGTAAAAAATTAAGCAAAAGATTAAAAATTAAAATGTTAGAATCCTTAGAAAAAGATTATTTAAAAGGAGAACACGAAGATGAATTTTTCCAGTTTTTTAAAGGCCAAGTGGAAAGAGTAAAAAAAGAATTAGGATGGGAAGATATAAAAACAGGAGATTTAAGTCTTTATAAGTATTAATACAAAACATTTATTCCTTCAGTTTATCTGGAGGAATTTCTTTATTAAAAGCTATAGAAAAGTAATGAATAAAATAAAATGAAATGGAACAAATATTTTTTTGAAATTACCTTGTTTTTTAGTCAACAATAATGAGAAAATTAAATGATTTAAATAAGTTTCCTTTAAAATATTACCCTATTTTTTAGTCGACAATATGTGCAAATTATGTTAGAATGATGTTAAACTTATGTGAAAAAATACGAGAGCAAAATTTAAGGGGGAAACAAGATTATGCAACAATATGAATCATTAGGAGATAATATGGATGATGAAATAGATCTTCTAGAAATAATGGGAATAATTTTTAAAAGGAAGGTACTTGTAATAAGTATTACAGTTATTGTATCTCTTATAGGTATAATAGTTGGGGGCATAAACTATTACAATGGGAAAAGTGTCAATTCCATAATAGGATATAATTATGATGGAATATCAAAGGGATTGAATATAGATGGAAGTCAATTTACAACAAGGGATATTAAGAACACTGTTGTAGTTAGGAAAGTATATAATGAATATCCAATTTTAAAGGAAAAGGGTATAAGTTTAACAGAATTTATGTCAGCTATAAAAATAAATGGGATAGTTCCAAATGATATTTCAAATTTAGCTGAGAATACTTTAAAAAAAGGGCAAAAGTTTGTTTATAATCCAGTGGATTATAAGATTACTCTAAAACTTACAAATAATACTGATCTTGATTCAGAAATTTTAACTTCTTTAGTTAGTGAGTGCATAAAATATTTCAACTATAAATACAAGGGAAATGAAACAGCTCCTAGTATAAAAATAGAAGACTATACTACCTATGATTATTCAGATAGGGTAAAGATTATTGGGACAAATATAAATGTGGCAAAAAAAATGGTAAAAAGATTATCTGATAAAGATTTTGTATCAAAAAATGTAGGATTAGCATATGAGGATATAACTGCAATGTTAAAAAGTATAGAAGAAGTTGATTTGAAAAATATTAGTTCTAGTATAAATGTGAGTAATATTACAAATAATATCAATGAAAGAAAATTAGTATTAGATAATAAAATTAAAGAATTAAAACTTGAAAAAAATAAAGCTATAGTAAGAACAAAAGTTCTTAAAGATATGCTAGAAAATTATAAGCCAAATAATCAAAAAATGATAATACCTTCCCTTAGTGAAACAGGGATGAAAATTTCCACAGAGGACGAGTATTACACTAAATTATTAAAAAATTATGAAAAATCAGCTATAAATACAAAGGTATTGGAAATAGAAATACAAGAACAAGAATTAAAAAAATCTGAGTTAAGCAATGAAAATATAGTGGTAAAGGAAAAAATAACAAAGGATATAGAAAATGTTATATATAAATACAATAAAATAGCAGAAAAAATCAATGTAATGAATCAAGAATACTATAATAGATACTTTGCAAATAGTGTAAGAGTAATATCTCCAACTAGTGTGACTAGTAATTCTAAAGCTAAAATTATAATTCTAGCTAGTATAATTCTTGGAGCAATGTTAGGTTTAGGAAGTGCTTTTCTAGCTGAATTGAAAGATCAGTATTATGAAAATAAAAGTGATGCAAAAAATAAAAACAACATACAAAATAAAAATAATATAAATTCAGTTAAAATAACAATATAAAAATATAAATAAAAAAAGGTAAATAATGGCTCCTTCAAGGGGCAGTTAATTTACCTTTTTTTATTATAGTTGAATATGTTTATGAATATTGCGAGTATATTGATAATATATATATTTCATTTTAAAAGATAGCTATTAAAATTGAGCCAATTGTGATAAAATAAAATAATTGAAAGAATCGAAAGACTTTTAATCAGGACAAAAGGGACATATAGTATTAATAATTTATTAATATAAAACACAAAGGGGAGCTAGAATTTTATGAAAAAAGCATATGGTAATGAACAGGGAAATGATTATTCGTATAATCAAGGATACAATCATGAAATTTTCAATGAGGATGAAATTGATTTAATGGATTTAATTTTCATAATGATTAGAAGGTGGAAGTTAATTGGTTTAACAATGATACCTATAATTATATTAGGTGTTGTATTTTCAGCAACACGTCCTTCAATTTACAAGGCGGACACTACACTTATGGTTTCAAGTGGCATGTCAAATATAGGACTAGACAACAGTGACATTTCTCTTAACCAGAAGTTAGTTATAACTTACTCAGAAGTTGCAAAAAGTAGAAGTATATTAAAAAGAGTTATTAGTAAGTACGACTTGGAAACTACTTCAGAAAATTTAGCAAGTGCAATATCAATATCTCCAGTTTCAGACACAGAAATAATTAAACTAAGCTATAAAAATAGTGATCCACAACTTGCAGCAGCAGTTACAAATGAGTTTGCAAAGGAATTTATGAACAAGGTTGTTGAGGTTATGAACATTAGAAATGTAAAAGTTGTAGAGCCAGCAGAAGTGCCAACTCATCCACTACCTAAAAAAAGAGTAATTATACTTGCAGCCTTTGTTATTCTAGGGGGAATGGTTGGACTAGCCCTTGCATTTATAGTTGAAAGTGTACATAAAAAGCTTAGAAAACCAACAGATATAGAAAAAATATTGGGAGCTCCAATGATTGGTATGATTCCTGTTTTAAAGGATGAGAAAGAAAAAAAGAAAGAAAAAAAGAAAGCTAAAGAAAAAGATGAAGATGAAGATGAAAAAATGGATGGTGAAAACTAATGGTAAAAAGAAAGAATCTATTTAACGGAGAAGGGGATTTAGAAATAATAGAAGCCCTTAGAACCTTAAGAACAAATTTAAGTTTCTTAAATGAAAAGGAAGTAGGAAGAAAAATTCTATTTACCAGTGTTATTCCAAATGAGGGAAAATCTTTTTTATCATCTAACTATGCAGCAAGTGTTGCTTCCACAGGGAAAAAAGCACTACTTATTGATTGCGATATAAGAAGACCTAGAGCCCATGAAAGCTTTGGGGTAAAATTTAAAAATGGTTTAGAGTCAGTTATTTTGGGAAAAGTATCAGTTGAAGATGTAATATTAAAGGATGTAATTCCTAATTTGGACATACTACCGTCTAAACATATAACAGATGGGGTTACAGAACTATTTTCAAGTGATAAAATAGATGAAATTCTAGATTCTTTAAGCCCACACTACAATACAATAGTTCTTGATAATCCACCAATAGCAGTGGCATCAGATTCAGTTTTACTTTCTAAATTTGTTGACGGAGTTGTAGTTGTAGTAGGATACGATCAAGTTGCTAAAAAAGAGCTTGAATTTGCAAGGGAAATGTTAGGTAATGCCCATGCAAATATTTATGGATTTGTTGTAAATAAAGTTGATAAGTCAGGTTTATCCTATGGAAATTATGGATACTACAATAACTATTATTCATACTACAAGGAGTATTATGAAGATGGTACTGTAAGAACTAGCCAAGAGCATAGGCATAAGAAAATGACTAAATTTGAAAAACTTGTGCATAGATTTAAAAAAGAATATAAAAAACAAATTACAGGGGATTTGAAAGGAAGAAGAAAATGATAGATATTCATTCTCATATATTGTTTGCTGTGGACGATGGAGCTAGAAACTTAGAAGAATCCATAGAACACATTGAAAAGGCTATAGGTTTAGGATACAGTGGAATAGTATGTTCAACTCACTATAAAATTCATAAATTTGAGAATGAAAATTATAATAAAAATTTTGAAATATTACAAGGGGAAGTTCTAAAAAGAAAACTTCCAATTACTTTATACAAGGGAAACGAGTTAGATCTAAAAGGGGATATTTTCAGAGCACTAAATAATGTGAACACTATAAATAGCAGCAGATACATATTAGTTGAATTTTCCTTTCCCCTTGTGTTTAAAGCTTACATAAAAATAATAGATTCATTATTATATAAGGGGTACATACCAGTACTTGCCCATGTGGAAAGATATCCATATATAAAATTTCAAGAGTTTATGGAACTAATAGATAAAAAAGTTGTGTTTCAAATGAACCTTAATACAGTTAGCCACATGAGTAAAAAGGTTAGATTCCTTTTGAAAAATGGATATATTAATGTTGTTGCAACAGATGCCCATAGGGTTGGAAGCAGAGACTATGAAGTATCAACATATTTGAAGAAATTAAAAAAAATAGTTGGAGAAGAAAGATTTATTCAATTAACTAAGGAAAATCCAAGAAAAATAATAATGAATGAAGATATTAATTTTAAAACCAGGGGGGAGATTAGTAAGAATGAAAAAATATTGTCTTTTAATGGGGTTCTTTGCTTTATTTTTAAAAAGTTATCCAATGGAATTAAGTGTGGAAGATGTAATTCAAAGGGCAAGAACAGCAAATAATGAAATTAAGATCCAAGATTTGGAAAAAAATATTCAAAGGAAATCAAAGGACAAGGCTTTAAAGAACTTAATGCTACCTCCAATAAAGTTTTCAGCTGAAGAGGACTGGGAAGTTGTTAAAGATTATGGTTTTGGAGCAAATGAAGTAACAGCGTACATTCCAATTTTTGTTGGGGGAAAAAATGTAAATACATACAAAAAGGCAAAGGCTAACTATAGCATGGCAGAACATGATCAAGTGTTAGTTAAAAATGCTGTGGAAGAAATGGCAGTTTCTAAATATTTTGAAGCTTTAAACTACAAAAGACAAGTTGAAATATCTGATTTAACAATACAGGCCTTGGAAAGTCAAAGAAGAAGATTAGAGGTTTTGTTCACAGGGGGAAAACTTATTCCTAAATCAGAGCTTTTAAAAGTTGAAGCTAATATAAAGAGAAATGAAAGTTTAAAGCTAGAAAATATAAGAAAAGAAAAGCTTGCCATGGGAGAACTTAGTAAAATTCTAAACTATCCCCTTGACACTGAGTATTCAAATATGGACTTTAATTTAAAAGAGTTCATGGAAGGAAATACTAACATACAAGAAAAATATGGAAAAGAAATAGAAATGACAACTTTAGGGGAAAAGGAAAAACTAAAGGTGGAAATTGCACAGTACGATCTAAAAATAGCTAAGGCAGATATGTACCCTGTATTCTATATTGAACCTACATTCCAGTATCAAGATAAATTATACGATTCAAGTGGAGATGCCTACCTTGAAAAAAGAGACTCAGATGATAGATTCTATTTACAAGTTGGATTTAGTTGGACATTTGCATGGGGTGCAACACTAGATAGTGTGAGCCAAAAAAGATGGGCATATGAAAAGGCAAAGCTAGAGTATGAAGACAATATGAAAGGTATAGAACTAGAAACAGAAAGTAGAGAGAGAAAGGTTCAAGCTCTTTATGGAAGAACTTTAGCTTCTAAGGAAGAAGTCGCCTATTTAAAGGAAAATGTAAAAATAGATAATATGAGATATGAAAACGGGCTAATCACTACATTTGATTATTTAAATTCTGTAAATAGTTATAGAACTGCAGAGGCAGATTATTATGAAATGGTTAGAAATTTAGTAATTGCTACAATGGAATTTGAAAATATATATAAATAAGGCAGGTATGTAAATGTTTAATTTAAATAGAAGAAAAATAGAAGTGATTGCTGTTATTGTTTTAGTTACAGGATATCTTTTTTTAAGGGTTGACCCAATAAACACCAAGGAAGTAAAGGTTGAAAAAATTGAGATAGGAGCCCTTTCAGATGCAGGGACATATAGTGGAACTGTTATTCCAGGGGAGTTAGTTCCATTGTATATAGAAGCTCCAGCAGTTGTGGAAAGAATAGTTGCAAGGGAAGGAGAAGAGGTAGAAGAGGGAACTGAACTACTATTCTTCTCAAAGAAAAGTTTATTTGAAAATGAAAAGCAAATGAAGATAAATGCCCTTGACATTGAAAATGCAGAACTTAGAATAGCTGATTTAAATTCAGGAACATTGAAATTAGAGCTAGATAATAAAATATTAGAAATAAAATCCCTAGAGGAATTAATAAAAAATGACAGCAAAAAATTGCCAGTTATTGAAAAACAAGCAAAAACCTATGAAAAACTTTTAGCTGAAGATGGTGTATCTTCAATAGAAGCAAGTGGGAAAATGATGGAATATGATGAATTAAAAACTAAATTACAATTAAACAAACAAAAATATAACTTAATGACAGTAAGTTATGAGAGTCTTAGAAGACAGCTTAATATTGACGAGGCTAAAATAAAATCAGAACTATCAAAATTAAAATTACAAAGGGACACTTTAACCCTAAGGGAAGAACAGTTAAAGGAACCTCTTAAATCAACAATTTCAGGTGTTATAGTAAAGATAGATGTAGTTGAAGGTAGTGTTATTTCCCCAGGGGAAAGACTTCTTGCAATTGCAACTAAGGGAGAAAATAGAGTTGTGTTAGAGGTTCCTTCATATGAAGCAGAAACTTTGGAAAAGGGACAAAAGGCAGTTATAACAACTAGAGATTCTAAGAAAAAAAATACCTATGAAGGTTATGTAAATAAGGTTTCATCTTCAGCTATGGAAAGCCAAAGGGGAAATAATAAAATAGTGTCAGTTGAAATAGGAATAACAGGGGAAAATGATTTAAAACCTGGCTTTATAGCAGATGTTGAAATATCTAAAAAGGAAAAATCCAATGTACCAGTTATAAGTAATTTCTCAGTTTTAGAAGAAAATGGGAAATACTTTGTGTATATAATTAAAGATGGACTAGCAGAAAAAACAGAAGTTGAAATTGGTGCTAGAAGTTTAAACAACTATGAAGTTTTAAACTTGCCAATAGGAACAGAAGTTATAGTAAATCCTTTTAAGGTTAGAGTGGGAGAAAAGGTAAAGGTTGTGAAGTAAATGGAACTTTGGTTAGCTTTAAAATTCATACTGGGAAATAAAAAAAGGCAGTATTTCCATTTTTAGCAGTTACACTTGGGATTACATCCTTAATTATAACTTTATCAATTTCCCTAGGGGGAAAAATTGTAATAGAACAAAATCTATCATCCCTTGGGGGAAATAGAATAATGATAGGGGGAGATACTCTATCTAAATGGGACATGGATATGGTTGAAAATTATCCTGTTGTGGAATATACAGTATTTCCAAAGGGAAGGGTGGAACAGGATAATACTATCTTTATTGCCTATTCTAAAAAAGCTTTGAGAACCTTAGGTCTAAGGGACTTAAATGAAAATGAAGTTATAATTGATAAAAATCAGTTCAAGGATAAAAATATAGGTGAAATAATAAAGCTAAATGTAAATTCCTATGAAAGAAGATTTTTAATTGAAGATATGTACGAAGAAAAAAATCCCTTTGAACTAATGAAAAAGGGAAATAGAATAATAATGTCCCAAAGGGAATTTCAAGAATTATTTGGTATTTACAAATATAATTCTATGATTATCTCCTTTTACAAGGGGGAAAATCCAAATGATTATGCAAATTTCTTTATTAAAAAATTAAATAAATATAGAGGGGGAAACAGTAATTTAAAATTACTTGAAACCCCTGCAGTATACAAGAGAATTGAAAAAATAAAAGTAATGGTAAATAGAACACTAAGTTTAATAGCCTTTGTATCCCTTGCCCTTGGAGCCTTTGGAATACTTAATCTAATAGGAAACAATGTAAGGGGAAGAAGCAAGCATATTGGAATACTTAGGGCCATGGGAATGAAGATAAATAATATTATAATGGTATTTATATTGGAAGCTTTAACAATATCCATAATAGGCAGTTTTGCAGGAATAGTTCTAGGGATTACAGGAAGCATGATAATTGGAAAACTAATAGGTATACATCCTGTATTTAGGTTCTTTCAAATATCTGTTAGTTTAATCTTATCCTTAGGAATAGGTATAATAATGGGTGTGTATCCCACTAGACAAATAAATAAAGAAAGTGTAGTTAAAATCTTGAAGGGGGAGTAATATGAAAAGATACCAAAAGATTATCATAGGTTTAGCAGCTTTAAGTACAATGGCACTAGGTGTTGGAGATGAAACTAAAAAATTTGAAATTTGTAAATGTGGTAATTTCGCAGAGGAATGCTCTATACCAAGTTTTAGTTTAAATGTACCTTCTGGTATGGCAGGAGGAGCTGGTGGAGGTTATATAGGGCTTTCTGGGATAACAGACAAGGATGATACAGATGGTGGACTAAGTGTTGGGATGGGATATGGAGACAGTGATAAAATAGGGGGAACTATTTCCCTTGGAATAGGAAGTATTAATCCTGTTGATGGTGGAGCTTTTAACAGAGGATCTTTAAATATTTCAGCAGGTCATAATTTTAGAGAACAGTTAATAGGTGTTGCTGTTGGGATGGATAATATTAATATATGGCACGACAATGGAGGAGATCATGATACAAGTCCTAGCATGTATCTAGCAGTAACTAAATTACTTCCAAATGACACAGCTCCAATGGTATTTACAGTGGGAGCAGGAAACAATAATTTTGCAAAGGTAAATGAAACAGGAGATAAAAAGGATAAAATATATCCCTTTGTTTCAGGGGCAATATATATAATGCCACAAGTTAGTTTAATAGCAGATTATTCTTCTGATATTGTAAGTGCAGGGGTAGGACTTGTACCTTTTCCTCATTTTCCGCTTTCAGTAACTGCAGGGGTTTATGATTTAACAAAGGAAAGAGAAGAAGATAAAATATCTTTTATAGGTTCTGTTTGTGTATGTTTTAAATTGTAATTAATATGGGAGGCAGTTTATGAAAAAAATAATAATGATATTTGCAGTTTTAGCAAGTGTTTCCTTTGGAGCAGAAAAGGTAGAATACATAATTTTAGGAATGGTAGGAAATGAAGTTAAAGTTGAAAGGGTAGCTGATCATCAAATACTTTTTTTGAAAAAAAGTGATGTTTCACAACTTGGTATAGCAGCAGCTCAAGGATTAGGTGATTCCTTTGTGGATGCTTTAATGCCAGATAAGAGTGCACCAGTAGTTGGAGAAGAACATCCAACAGTGCAACCTCCAATGGATGTTGTAGACGGAACAGTTACAACAGCTTACGGAGCAAAATAAAAAGATACTTTAGCTTACCAAATACTTGACAACTGAATGTCAAGGGAGTAGAATGTAAAAGCTATTAGAAAACTAATGTAATTTTACACAAGGGGAGTGTATTATGGGAAGAATACTTAAAAATAAAAGAACAATAATAAAAGTTTTGTTAGATGTATTTATTATTATTTTTGCAGGGATACTTACAAGTTTAGTGCTTTATGATAATGTTAATAGTGAAAATAAAATAATAGTTTTTATGTATTTGGTAATTTGCTTCTTTATATCATCAATAGAAAATGGAATCGCAGTAAGCTGGAGTTATACAGATACTAGGGATGTGCTTACCCTAGTATTTATTAATATAATTTCAGCCTTTATTACTGGGGTTCTTTTATTATGTGGAAATAATTTAATTTTCAAGTTTGTGTTTTTGCTCTTTGTTTTTTCAACAAGTATGCAACTGTTAGCAAGATTTTTCTTTAGAGTTCAGAAAAAAGAAAGATATTCAAATAAGACAAAAAAGAACACTAATAAAAGAAAGGCTTTAATATACGGAGCTGGGGAAGCTGGTCTTGCACTACTTCATGAAAGTAGATTAAATCAAAATTTCCCATATAAAATATGTGGATTTTTAGATGATGATCCTAAAAAAATATCAGTGTCAATAAATGGAGTTCGTGTTTTTGGAAGTAGAAAAGAAGCTATAGATATAATATCAGAATTAAAAATAAAAACCTTTATACTAGCTATCCCTTCAATGAATGCAGAGAAAATAAATTCCATATATAATAGAATAAAAAATGTAGAAGGACTTGAAATAAAGATACTTCCATATGTTTCAGATATATTAAATGGAGAATCTCTAACAGATCAAGTTAGAAATATTGATATATATGATTTGCTTGGAAGGGAAGAACAGACCTTTGATGACAGTGGATTACATAATTTTTTAGGTGGGAAAACAATCATTATAACAGGTGGTGGAGGAAGCATAGGTTCAGAGCTTTCAAGACAGATTGCAAAATATAATCCTAAAAAATTAATAAACATAGATATTAATGAAAATTCATTGTATTTACTAGAACTTGAAATACAAAGGCATTATCCTAATATTGATTTAACAAGTGAGATTTGTAGTATTAGGGATAAAAAGAAATTAAGAGAAGTATTTAAAAAATATATGCCAGATATTGTATTTCACGCAGCAGCTCACAAACATGTGCCTTTAATGGAGCATAACCCTGAGGAAGCTGTAAAGAATAATGTATTTGGAACTAAAAACTTAGTTGATGTTGTTGATGAATGTGGTGTTGATAAATTTGTAATGATATCCACAGATAAGGCAGTTAATCCAACTAATGTTATGGGAGCTACTAAAAGAGCCTGTGAGCTAATAGTTGAAAATAAGAATAAGGAAAGTAAGACAAAGTTTATGGCAGTAAGATTTGGAAATGTACTTGGTAGTAATGGATCAGTTATTCCAATATTTAAATCTCTAATAGCAGAGGGTAAGAACCTAAGGGTAACACATAGGGATATAACAAGATACTTTATGACAATACCAGAGGCAAGTAGATTAGTTATAGAAGCTGGAAGACTTGGTACAGGGGGAGAGTTATTCATCCTTGACATGGGAAAATCTGTAAAGATTATGGATCTAGCAAGGAATATGATAAAGCTATCAAATGCAAAGGTTGGAATAGAAATAGTAGGTCTTCGTCCAGGAGAAAAACTATATGAGGAACTACTTTATGATACAAAGGCTGCTATAAAAACAGAAAATAATAAGATATTTATAACAAAGATGACAGATGATAGCATAGATATAGACTATTATTTGGATAAATTTAGAGATGTAATAAAATTAGAAAGTAAAGATAAAGTAAAAGAAGTAATGCATGAGATGATAACAACATACAGGGAAGTTGAGTATAACTAAGGGGGAGATTATGTTATTAAAAAGAATATTTGATGTGATAGTTTCTTTTTTAGGAATAATATTTTTCCTACCTTTAATGGTTGTAGTTGGAATTATTATTAAATTAACATCAAAGGGACCAATACTTTTTAGTCAAAAAAGACTAACTATGGGATTGAGAGAATTTACAATATATAAATTTAGAAGTATGAGAACAGATTTTGACAAAGATGGTGTGGGAATACAAGTAGGTGGAAACAGCTTGGCTATAACTCCCATTGGAAGATTTGTAAGAAAAACAAAGATAGACGAACTACCTCAACTTTTTAATATACTAAAGGGGGATATGTCCTTTATAGGTCCAAGACCAGAGTTACCTAGAAGACTTAAATATTATTCAGATAGGGATAAGGGGATATTTAAGGTGAGAAGTGGAATATCTAGCCCAGCTAGTATAGTATTTTCAGATGAGGAATATCTAATGGATCAAGTAAAAGATAGGGAAAAATTTTATATAGAGCAGATAATGCCATATAAAATAGATTTAAATCTTTATTATGTACAAACAAGAAATTTTTGGAATGATATATTCTTAATAATAGGAACATTTTTAAAAATATTAAATAAAATAAAAAATGAACAAGTGGTAAAGGACACAGATTTATTAAAAAAGAAGGATGAAATAGTAGGTAAGATAGGAGTTGAATATTAATGGATAAAAAGAAAACTCTTATGATAACTGGAGCTTCAGGATTTATAGGAAGTAACTTTATAAAAAGATATGAAGATAAATACAATATAATACAGGTAGATTTATTAAAAACTTCTCCAGAGGAATTAAATTATGAGAGAGTTGATACAATTCTTCATTTGGCAGCTTTGGTTCATCAAATGAATGGAGCTCCTAGGGAAAAATATTTTGAGGTTAATACAGATCTTACTAAAAGAGTTGCAGAAAATGCAAAGAAAAATAAAGTTAAACATTTTGTTTTTTATAGTACTGTAAAGGTATATGGCTATGATGGAGATTTACATAATCATAGTATGGTATTAAATGAAGAAAGCCAGTGTAATCCTAAAAATGATCCATATGGGGAAAGTAAATGGGAAGCAGAGAAAATACTTAGAATTTTAGAAGATACTAATTTTAAAGTTTCTGTAATAAGGCCTCCTATGGTATACGGGCAGGGTGTTAAAGGTAATATGCAAAGCCTTATAAAGCTAATAGAAAAATTACCAATGTTACCATTTAACTATGATAAAAATAGAAGAAGCTTAGTTAATATAGAAAATTTAATGTATTTAACATCCCTTGTAATAGATACTGAAAAAGAAGGTGTTTTCTTACCATTAGATGAAAAAAATATTTCATTAAAGGAAATATATGAAGGTATAGAAAAGGGAATAAACAAAAAAAGAATTAACATAAAATTAATACAACCATTTTTCTGGCTACTTACAAAAATCAAACCAAATATAATGGTAAGACTATATGGAAGTTTGCAATTTGAAAATAAACTAACAAGAAAGAAATTAAATTATATTCCTAAAATAAGATATGAAGAGGGAATAAGAAGGATGATTGGTGGTAAAAGATGAAAATCTTATTAAATGCAAATAATTCTTTTGTTTTATATAATTTCAGATATGAATTAATGAAAACATTATCAGATAATAAATACAATATAGTTTGCTTAGCAGGAAAAGATAGCTCAAGTAAGGATATAGAGAAAAATGGATGGAAATTTATAGAATCTAGTATTGATAGAAGGGGGACTAATCCAATTAATGATATGAAACTTTTATTAAATTATATAAAAGTATATAAAGAAGAAAAACCAGATTATATATTTCATTATACAATAAAGCCAAATATTTATGGAACTATTGCAGCTAAAATATTAGGAATTCCTACAATAAATAATGTTACAGGTTTAGGAGATGTATTTAGTAGGAAAAGTTTAGTAAACACTATGGTTAAATTCTTGTATAAAATAGCATTTAAATTTCCTAAAAAAGTTTTTTTTCAAAATGATGATGACATGAATTTATTTCTAGAAAATAATTTAATTCAAAGAAATATTTGTGGAAGATTACCAGGATCAGGTGTTGATTTAAATAGATTTAAACCTATGGAAAATACAGAAAAAAATGATAAAATAGTATTTTTGTATCTTGGCAGAATTTCTGAAAATAAAGGTGTTAGAATATTAAATGAAATATCAAAGGAAGTTTTTAAAAAATATGAAAATGTTGAATTTAGATTACTTGGAAAAGTATATGAAGATGAACCAGGACATATTTCAAAAAATGAGTTAGGAAATTGGGAAAAAGAAAGTAATATAAAATATATTGGAACTTCAAAGGATGTAACAGAACAAATAAAAAATGCAGATTGTATAATCTTTCCTTCCTATTATAGAGAGGGAGTCCCTTGTTCCTTAATAGAAAGTGCAGCTATGGGGAAACCTATAATTACAACAAATAATGTAGGATGTAAGGATATAGTTCAAGATAAATATAATGGTTTTTTATCAGAACCTAAAGATGTACAGGGAATGGTTGAAAACATAGAGAAATTCTTAAAACTTTCAACTGAAGAAAGGAAGCAATTGGGAAAAAATGGAAGAAAGAAAGTAGAAAAAGAATTTGATGTAAATATAGTAGTTGATAAATATTTAGAAGCTATAAAATAAAAAATACAAGGAGTTAGTTATGTACAAAATAGCAGTGGCAGGAACTGGATATGTTGGTCTTGTGGCAGGGGTTTGTTTTGCTGAAAGAGGACATATGGTTACTTGTGTAGATATTGATGAAGAAAAAGTTAAATTAATGGAAAGTGGAGTTTCTCCAATTTATGAATCTGGCTTAGAGGAACTTATGCAAAAGAACTATAGTGAAGGAAGATTACACTATACTACTAATGCTGCGAAAGCATATTCAGAAGCTGATGCAATATTCATAGGTGTAGGAACACCAGAACTTCCAAATGGAGCAGCTAATCTTACATATATTGCTGAAGTTGCAAGGGAAATCGCTGAAAATATAACAAAGGATTGTTTAGTTGTTGTAAAATCAACAGTGCCTATTGGAACAAATGATAAGGTTGAACAATTTATACATGATTTTCTAGTTAATGATGTACGGGTAGAAGTTGCGTCTAATCCTGAATTCCTAGCTCAAGGTAGTGCAGTTAAAGATACTTTGTATGCAGCTAGAATAATAATAGGAACAGAAAGTAAATGGGCAGAGGATATGTTAATGGGAATATACAAACCATTTAATCTTCCTATAGTTTCTGTAAATAGAAGATCAGCAGAAATGATAAAATATGCATCAAATGATTTCCTAGCTTTGAAAATATCATATATGAATGACATTGCTAATTTATGCGAGCTTGTTGGAGCTAATATTCAAGATGTAGCTAAGGGAATGAGTTATGATGAGCGAATAGGAGCAAGATTTTTAAATGCAGGTATAGGTTTTGGAGGATCTTGTTTTCCAAAGGATACAAAGGCTCTAGCTTATCTTGCAAAACAAAACAATTATGAATTAAAAACAGTTGAAGCTGCAGTTGCTATAAATAAAAAACAAAAAATAAAACTATTTGAAAAGGCATCAAAGAGATTAATAACTTTTAACGACCTAAAGGTAGCAGTACTAGGTCTTACATTTAAACCAGGAACTGATGATTTAAGAGAAGCTCCATCCCTAGAAAATATACCTTTATTACTAGAAGCAGGAGCAGATATTTATGCTTATGATCCAGTTGGAAAGGATAATTTTAATAAAAAATATCCACAAGGTAAAATATCAAATGGAAATATCACATACGTTGATAGTATACAGAAAGCTCTAGAAGGTGCAAATGTATGTTTTGTATTTACAGAATGGAAAGATATTAGAGACTTAAAAGCAAAGGATTTTAAATTAATGAGAACTCCTTTAGTATATGATGGAAGAAATATATATAGTGTGGAAGAAATGAAAGAAAATAATATAGAATATTATTCAATAGGAAGATAGGTGTAGGTATGAATAAAAAATATTTAATAACAGGTGCAGCTGGATTTATAGGATATTATCTATCAAAAAAATTATTAGAAAAGGGTGAAACTGTAATAGGAATAGATAATATTAATGATTATTATGATGTTAATTTAAAGCATGCAAGACTGGGTATTTTAAAAAAATATGAAAACTTTAAATTTACGCGAGAAGATATTTCAAATAAAGAAAAGATACTTGAAATATTTAAAGTTGAAAAACCAAATATTGTTGTGAATCTTGCAGCTCAAGCAGGGGTGAGATATTCAATAGAAAATCCAGATGTATATATTAAAAGTAATGTGGAAGGATTTTTTAATGTATTAGAAGCTTGTAGATATTATCCAGTTGAACATTTAATTTATGCCTCATCTAGTTCAGTATATGGGAATAACAAGAAAGTTCCCTTTGAAGAAAGTGACTCTGTGGATAACCCAGTATCACTATATGCAGCTACTAAGAAATCAAATGAATTAATGGCATATACTTATAGTCATCTATATAAGATACCAGCAACAGGTCTTAGATTCTTTACAGTATATGGTCCAATGGGAAGACCTGATATGGCTTACTTTGGTTTTACAGATAAATACTTTAATAATGAAGAAATTCATATATATAATAATGGTGACTTTGAAAACGATCTTTATAGGGATTTTACATATGTAGATGATATAGTAGAAGGAATAGAAAAGTTAATAGATAAAGGACCAAATAAAGATAATCTGCATAGAGTATTTAATATAGGAAATAATAACCCAGAGAAACTAATGACATTCATATTAACTTTAGAAAAATGCTTGAGTAAATCATTAAATAAAGATATAGAATTCAAGAAAATATATGAGCCTATAAAGGCAGGAGATGTACCTAAAACTTATGCATCAACAGATAAATTACAACTTGAAATAGGATTCAAGCCTAAAACAAGTATAGAAGAAGGCCTACAAAAATTTACAGATTGGTATGTTAAATACTATAGAAAATTGTAAAGAAAGAGGAAATATGAAAAGAAAGAAAATAGCTTTTTTAATAATAACTTTATCAGGCGGTGGAGCAGAAAGAGTTGTTTCTAATTTATTGCTAAATTTAGAAAATAAAAAATATAAAAAATATCTAATTCTTTTTGATGGAGAAAAAATAAGTTATCCTTTTGAAGGGGAATTATTAAAATTAAATAGCTTTAAAAAAAATAATGGAATTTTTAAAATAATAAATTTAATTTTGGCATTTTTTAAATTAATGAAAATAAAAAAAGAAAATAATTTTGATATTGTAATTAGTTTTTTGGATATTCCAAATTTCTATAATTTATTAACTAAAAAAAATGAGAAATGTTTTTTATCAGTTAGAAATTATATTTCAGATGCGTATAAAGGATTTAAAGGAAGAATTTATAAATTTATAATAGTTAATTTTTATAAAAAAGCAGATAAGATTATAGCGGTATCAAAAGAATGTAAAAAAGACTTAATTGAAAATTATAGTTCAAATAAAGAAAAAACAATATCTATTCCAAATTTTTATGATTTAGAAAAAATAAAAGAATTGTCAAGTGAATCTTTAGAAGAAAAATATAAAAGGATATTTAAAAAACAAGTCATTATAAATTCAGGAAGATTAATCTATCAAAAAGGACAAAAGCATTTAATAAATGCTTTTTCAAAACTTAAAAATAGAAATGAATATAATTTGGTAATTTTAGGAGAAGGAAATTTAAGAAAAGAATTAGAGATTCAAATTAAAAGATTAAATCTAGAAAATGAAGTTTTTTTATTAGGATTTCAAGAGAATCCATTTAAATTTTTAGCAAAATCACATGTATATTTATTTCCTTCTTTTTATGAAGGATTTCCTAATGCTTTAGCTGAAGCTATGGCTTGTGGCTTGCCAGTAATATCAAGCAATTGTAAGTCTGGACCATCAGAATTGTTGGATAAAGGGAAATATGGGATATTAATAGAAAATTATAAAGACATAAAGATATTAGAAAAAGAAATGGAAAAAAATATAGAATTGTTAGAAAATGAAAAAAAATATAAAGAATATAAAGACAAAAGTTTGAAGAGAATAAGATATTATTCTAAAGAAAATATAGTTAAAATATGGGATCAAAATTGTTTCTAATCTGGAAATAGATACTTTTAATTTATTGTGCTGTCCTATTAATCTATAACGGTTTCTAGTTGCAGGTGTCGCTTGGGATTTTTTAGAATTGAAAAGTAATGTGGTTGTAAATTTAGTATCAATTTTATTAGTTTTTCTTAGTGCTTGAGACTCCTAAAAAGGAATTACTACAAGATAATTGGATATATTAATTTCATAAAACCAGGTAGATTAAAGCTTTATGCAATACTTTTACTTATTTGAAAATTTGAGAAAATAACAAAATAAAGAGTATTAAATTTGTGCTATTTAGGTTATCACTAATAAAACTAGCTATAGGAGAAAGGAATAATCTAAAGTACTTTAGTAAATTATATAATATAACAAAAATAAGTATATGAAGATTTTGTATCTTCATTATGTAAGGAGAAAGTAATGAAAAATAGCTTGAAGAAATTTATATGTGAAAATTTAAAATTGTATTATTTATTTAAAAAGATTCAAGAAGTTTGTTTTAAAATACTTTTAAATTCAGATAAAGCTAAAGAAAAATATATTCAAAAAAAGTTTAAAGAAAGAGTTGGTTGTGAAATAGACTTTAATAAAGAACCAAAAACTTTTAATGAAAAAATTCAATTTAGAAAGCTATACGATAAAAATCCACTATATTCTATATGTGCAGATAAATATAGAGTAAGAGAATATATAAAGAATAAAATAGGAGAAGAATATTTAATACCACTTTTATTAGTTACAGATAAATTAAAAGAAGAGCAGTGGGATAAATTGCCAAATCAATTTGTAGCTAAAGCTAATCATAATAGCGGTCCAGTTCAGATAGTAAAGGATAAATTAAAAGCAAATAAAAAAGAAATAATAAAAGAATTAAATAATCAATTGAGATTAGATTATGGGATACTATCTCTAGAAAATTCGTATAGTAATATTTCTAGAAAAATTGTAGTAGAGGAATTTTTAGAAGATAATATTAAAGATTATAAAATATTTTGTTTCAATGGAAAAGCTAAAATTATGTTTGTTGCTTTGGATAGAAGTACAAATACAAAATTTGATTTTTATGATATGGATTTTAAAAAAATTGATTTAAAACAGCACTATTCAAATTCTAATATAATATTAGAAAAGCCTTCCTCTTTTGAAAAAATGAAACAGTTAGCTGAAAAATTATCAGAAGATTTTTCTCATGTAAGAGTAGATTTTTATGATATAAAAGGAAAAGTTTATTTTGGAGAGTTGACATTTTGCCATTTTAGTGGATTAGAAAAATTTGAACCTCATAAATATGATGAATTATTAGGAAGTTGGTTTGAATTAGATAAAAAAATAATAAATAAGAGAAAATAATTATTCTTTGAAAAAGTGAAATCAAATGTATTGAAAAAATTAAATTGAAAAAGAAAAAAAAGAAAGAAATAAATGAACTTTGGAAAGAGAATTAAACAAAGAAGATTCTTTATAATTAGCATAGATTATACCAGTCTTATACAGAACATTATGGTGTCAATTTAAAGCATGCAAGACTTTATAAATTATCTAAATATGAAAACTTTAAATTCATGTAAGGGGACATTTATTAAATAGAGATTTATTTAATTATTTTAATAAGAAAGGGAAAATATGGAGATTTATTTTGCAATGTTAATATTTATTTTTTTATGTTTCTTTATTAAAAATAAATTGATTCAAAAAAGGGTTATATTTATGATGTTTTTTTTAGTTTTATCATTAAGATCTGTTTACTTGGGAGCAGATACAATAAGGTATGTAAATTATTTTAAGTTATTTAGTAAAACAAGTTTTATAGATTTACTTTCTAACAAGTTAACGATTGAAAGAGGATTTGCGATTTTTAATAAAATAGTTGGGTTAATAAGTGACAACGAACGATATTTTTTAGTTGTAACTAGTTTCATAATATTATTTTCAATAATAAAATTTATTTATAAGAACTCAAATATACCTTGGCTTAGTTTGTTTTTATTTTTAAGTCTAGGAAATTTCACTAGCATTTTTAATATATTAAGACAACTTATAGCAATATCAATACTTATAAATACATTTGGCTATATAAGAGATAGAGAAATAAAAAAATTTTTACTTTTCTATTTTGTTGCGGTTTCAATACATACGACAGCTGTATTTTTTATAATTATATATATAATTTATCCTTTTAAAATAAATTATATATATATCTTCTACAGTTTTTTAAGTAGTTGTTTAATTTATTTGTTTTCTAATAAATTATTAAATTTATTATTTCATTATTCAAATAAATATGAAATAAGATATTCTGAAAATTTAAGAAGTGGTAATGGGAAAGGAATGTTAATTATGCTTGCGACAGTTCTTTTTGTAGGATATTTTTTAGAAAAATTGGAAATAAAAAAAGATAAGAATTATATGTTTTATCATATGATAAACATTGCAGTAATTTTACAAATTATATCTTTAAAGTTTGCTTTATTTAGTAGAGTAGTAAGTTATTTTTCTATAGGATTAATAGTTTTTATTCCAAATATTATTTATAAAATTAAAGAAAAAAATTCAAGATTTATAGTAATAATAGTTGTTTGTTTATTAACTAGTTATTATTTTTATATATTATTAGATAGAAATTTGGGATATATAGTTCCATATAAATTTTATTTTGATAGTTAGAAAGGGGCAGTTTAAAAATTTACAGATTAGTATGTTAAATATTGTATAGAATAGGAGAAAAAATGAAAACATTTTTATTTATTTATGGAGATTTTAATTTAGGTGGGATTCAAAAATATTTAATAAAATTAATAAGATTATTAAAAAAAGATAATATACGAATTATTTGGATATGTAAGAATAGAGAATTGATTATAGATAAAGGATTTGAAAAAGATTTGTTAGATGGTTATGTAGAAATTATTTTAATGGAAGGTTATAAAAAAAATTGGGTAAAAAATTTAAAATTAAAATTTTCTGCTGGTGAAAAAATAGTAGCTTTTTCTTTTTCTTTTTATGATTTTTTACATTTAGAAATGATTAAAAAAAAATATAATTATTTAGAATTTAATACTTTTTTTTGGGTAGCTCATTTTAAGGGTAAAAATTTATTTTTTGAAGAAAATTTTCCTAAAATTTTAAGAAAAAAAATAAAAGATAAAACAAAAGAAATTTATTATAATATGGATAAAAATAACAATATTTTTTATGGTAATAAATCTCATTTTGAAGGTTTGACTAATCATTATAATATTTTTTCTCAAATGAAGGGAAAAATTTATGATGAACGTAGCTCATTCGAGACAGGTTTATTTTTTTCTGAAAAAGATGCAAAGCAAAGATATAAAAATAATAAATATAATATATTATCAATAACTCGTTTTGAATTTCCTCATAAAGCATATATTTTTGGTTTGATTAATAGTTTTTGTTTGTTAAAAGAAAAATATAAGCAGTTAAAACTAACAATAATTGGATATGGTGGTGGGAAAGAATTATTGAAAGCTAAAATAGCGGGGTTACCTTTTAATATTAAAAAAGATATAATTTTATTAAATAAAGTTAGCTATGATGAATTACATAATTTTTTTAGAAATACATATATTTATGTTGGAGTGGCAGGGAGTATAAGGGATGCTTCTAGAAATGGTGTTATTTCCATACCTGTAAGACATTATTCTTACAATTGTGAAGGGTATGGGTTTTTACCTGAATCAAAATTTTTAACTACATCAAATATTACAGGGGAACCCATTGAAAAATATTTAGAATATGCTTTTAATTTAAGTGAAAAAGAATATATTTTATATTCTAAAAAATCGTATAGTTCATTTATTCCTAAAAATCCTATCTATGAAAGTGAAAGAATATTTAAGAATAATAATATTTCAAAAAGTATTGTAAATTTTAATAACATAAATAAATATCTATTTATTTTAGATATTTATAAAACAAATAGATTGCATATTCTTTATCTATTTAAAAGTTATTGTCCTGATTTGTATATAAAATTAAAAAAATTAAAAGGAAAAATTGTGAATGGAAAATAAAATAGGAAAATCACAAATATTATCTTCTCTTATTTGGAAATTTATGGAAAGAGGAGGAACTCAAGGAGTTCAATTTATATTACAAATATTTTTAGCGAGATTACTAACTCCAAATGATTATGGAATTATAGCTCTGATAACTATATTTATAGCATTAGCTAGAGTTTTTGTTCAAAGTGGATTTAATACAGCTTTGATTCAGGGGAAAGATATAACTGAAGATGATTATTCATCTGTATTTTATTTAAGTATGTTTGTAGCATTAATATTATATACAGTTTTATTTTTTATAGCCCCTGTAGTTGCTGATTTTTACGAAATAAAAGAATTGATATTGATTCTTAGAGTTCTTTCTTTAACTTTATTTATAGGAGCAGTAACTTCTATTCAAAATGCTATTGTAGCAAGAAAAATGCAATTTAAAAAGTTATTTAAAAGTAGTTTAGGCGCAGTGGTAATATCTGGAGTTATTGGAATTGTGATGGCCTATAAAGGTTATGGAGTTTGGGCTTTAGTTTATCAACAACTTATAAATCAGTTGTTGATCACAATAATATTGTGGGGAACAGTTAAGTGGAGACCTAAATGTTGTTTTTCTTTTAAACGAATTAGAGTGTTATTTTCTTACGGTGGGAAACTATTAGCTTCAGCTTTGCTAGACACCTTATATAAAAATTTAAGAAGTTTGATCATAGGAAAAATATATAGCCCATCAACACTGGGATATTACAATAGAGGAAACCAATTTCCACAAATAATAGTAACTAATATCAATGGATCAATAACTTCTGTATTACTTCCTGCAATGTCAGCAGAACAAGATGATAAAATTAGAGTTAAACAAATAATGAGAAGAGCAATAGTTACAAGTTCCTTTATAATATTTCCTATGATGATAGGACTTGCAGTAATATCAAAACCTTTGGTAATACTTTTATTAACTGAGAAGTGGTTACCATGTGTTCCTTTTGTATGGGTTTTCTGTGCTTCTTATTCTCTGTGGCCAATACATACAGCTAATTTACAAGCAATTAATGCACTTGGAAGAAGTGATATATTTTTAAAATTAGAAATAATAAAGAAAATAATGGGTGTTACAATATTGATAATATCAGTTAAATATGGAGTATATGCAGTTGCTTTAGGTATGCTTTTAAGTGGAATTATTTCAACATTTATAAATTCTTATCCCAATAAAAAACTTTTAAATTATGCTTATAAAGAACAAATCTTTGACATTTTACCATCATTATTGATTTCTTTAATAATGGGAGGATTAATATATTTTTTAAGTTATATAGTTAAAGGAAATTTCTCATTAATAGTAATTCAAGTAATTTTTGGTGGAATTTCTTATGTGTTATTATCAATAATTTTTAAATTAGAATGTTATAAATATTTATTAAATATTTATTAAATACAATTAAAGAAGTCTTAAATAAAAAATAAAGAGAGGTTTTTATGAAAAAGATATTATTATTAGGAGGTTCAACTCAACAAATTCCAGCAATAGAGTGTGCTAAAAAGCAAGGTTATTTCACAGTACTTTGTGATTATTTAGAAGATAATCCAGGGCAATATCATGCAGATAAATTTTATTGCGTTAGTACTACTGATAAAGAATCAATATTAAAGGTAGCTAAAAAAGAAAAAATAAATGGAATAGTTGCCTATGCCTCAGATCCAGCAGCTCCAACAGCAGCATATGTAGCAGAAAAATTAAATTTACCAACAAATCCATATAAATCTGTTGAAATATTAGCCTACAAAGATAAGTTTAGAAATTTTTTAGCAGAGAATAATTTTAATTGTCCATTAGCTAAAAATTTCAATAATTTTAAAGAAGCTAAAGAAAGCTTAGAAAAGTTTAAATTTCCAGTGATGATAAAGCCAGTTGATTCTTCAGGAAGTAAAGGAGTTGTGAAACTAAATTCTGATAAAAATTTTGAAAAAATATTTAATAATTCTTTAAAAGTATCTAGAAATAGGAAAGTTATAATTGAAGAATTTATAGAAAAATCTCATGATTTTATAATAGGTGGAGATTGTTTTGTGATAGATGGAGAAGTTAAATTTTGGGGGTTATTAAATTGTCATAGGGATACTAGTGTTAACCCGTTAGTTCCTGTAGGAAAAAGCTATCCTTTAATGATATCAGAAAGTCAAAAAGAAAAAATAGAAGTCACAATTAATAGACTTATAAAATTGTTAAATATAAATTTTGGTGGTTTTAATTTAGAAATGATGTTTGACAAAGATGATGATTTATATTTAATAGAAGTAGGACCAAGAAATGGTGGGAATATGATTCCAGATTTACTAAAAATAATTTGTGATGTAGATATGGTTTTATTAACAATAGAGTGTGCAATGGGAAATTATAACATAAATTTAGAAAATAAGAGTTCAAAAGATAGTTTCAATGCAACTCATAATATTCATAGCTCCAAAAATGGGATTTTAAATGAAATAATATTTGATGATTCCTTAAAATCAAATATTATAAAAAAAGTTCTTTATAAACAAAAAGAGGATAATATAGAATACTTTAATAGTGCAAATAAAGCTTTAGGAATAGTATTTTTTAAATTTGAAAGTTTAGAAGAAATGAAAATTAAATTAAACAATATAAATAATTTAATTAAAATAGACTTAATGTAGGAGTGTTTTATGAAAGAAATAGGTGGATATTTTCAATTTGAAAATTTGATAAAAAACGAATATCATAAAGATTTGGTTTCTTTAAATACAGGAAGAAATGCTTTAATTTATGTATTGAAAGCTAAAAATATAAAAAAAGTTTTTATTCCTAAATATATTTGTGATTCAGTTATTAATGTCTTGAAAAGAGAAAATATTGAATTTGAATATTTTAATATTAGAAAAGATTTTTTACCAATTTTCAGTAAAACTTTAGAAAAAAATGAAGCTATTTTAATTGTTAATTGTTTTGGACAATTAAAAAATGAAAAAATAAAAGAATTAAAAATAAAATATAAAAATATTGTAATTGATAATACACAAGCTTTTTTTCAGAAACCAGTACAGAATGTTGATACAATTTATAGTTGCAGAAAATTTTTTGGTGTTCCTGATGGAGCTTACGCCTCAATAGATAAAAAATTAAATATAGAATTAGAAAGTGATTTATCAAAGGATAGATTCAAACATTTGTTAGGTCGTTACGAGGGGGAAGCATCAGATTATTATAAGGAATTTAAGACTAATGATAAGAGTTTTATAGATGAACCTATGAAGTATATGTCAAAATTAACTTCTAATATTTTAGGAGCAATTGATTATGAAAAAATAGCTGAAATTAGAAATGAAAATTTCAAATATTTGCATAGTTTTTTAAAAGAATCAAATAAATTAAATATAAAAATCCCAGAAGTGGCTTTTTCTTATCCACTGTATTTAGAAAATGGAGAAGAAATAAGAGAAAGATTATTAAAATATAAAATATATGTTCCAACTCTTTGGCCAAATGTATTAGAGGAAAATAAGAAGGGCACAATAGAATATAAGTATAGTAAAAATATTTTACCGATACCTTGTGATCAAAGATATACAGCTGAAGATATGAAATTTATTATAGAAAATATAAAAAAATATTTAGGATAATAAGGGAGATGAAATAATGAATATAGAAGGGAAATTAGTAACTCTTAGAGCCATAGAAAAAGAAGATTTAGAATTTATGAGAACAATGCTAAATGACTCTGAAATGGAAAATTTAGTTGTTGGGTGGGCTTTTCCAGTTTCTAAATATCAGCAAGAAAAATGGTATGAGAATAATATTCAAAATCAAAATAATTTAAGATTCATAATTGAAGACAAATTTGGAGAAGTTATAGGACAAGCTAATTTATCTAATATTGATTGGAAAAATAGAAAAGCAACAAGAGGAATTAAATTGGCAAAAGAAAAAATAAGAGGAAAAGGATTTGGCACAGATGCGATAATGACTTTAACTAAATATGCTTTTGAAGAACTTCAATTAAATAGATTAGATATTTTTATATTAGAGGAAAATATTGTTTCTCAAAAACTAGCAATTAAAACAGGTGTCGTAATAGAGGGAAAGAAAAGAAATTGTATTTTTAAAAATGGGAAATATCATAATTTATTAATAGGTGGAATTTTGAAAAGTGATTATAAAAAATTAATAGAAAAAAACAATTATTGGAAAGATTAGAATAATATTTTTAAGGAGGATTATAGTGGAAAATAAACAAATATTGGTTACTCGTTCATCAATGCCTAATTATGAAGAATATTGTAGAGAAATAAAAGATATATGGGATTCTCATTGGCTTACAAATATGGGGATTAAACATAAAACTTTAGAAAAAGAATTAAAAGAATATTTAAAAGTTTCTGAGATAAAATTATTTACAAATGGTCACTTAGCCCTTGAATGTATATTAAAAGCTATGAAATTACAAGGGGAAGTTATAACAACTCCTTTCACATTTGCTTCAACTACTCATGCAATTGCTAGATGTGGTCTTACTCCTGTGTTTTGTGATATTAATAAAGATGATTACACAATGGATGCCTCTAAAATAGAAAATTTAATAACTGATAAAACATGTGCAATAGTTCCAGTTCATGTATATGGAAATGTTTGTAATGTATATGAAATAGAAAAAATTGCTAAAAAACATAATTTAAAAGTTATATATGACGCAGCTCATACATTTGGAGAGGAAATAAATGGTGTTGGTATTGGAGACTTTGGTGATGCATCAATGTTTAGTTTCCATGCTACAAAGGTATTTAACACTATAGAAGGTGGAGCAGTAACATATAAAGATGAAAAACTAAATAAAATTCTAAATGATATCAAAAATTTTGGTATTACAGGACCAGAAACAGTTGAATACATTGGGGGAAATGCCAAGATGAATGAATTTCAAGCTGCAATGGGAATTTGTAATTTAAGACATGTGGATGATGAAATATTAAGAAGAAAAAAAGTTGTAGAAAAATATAGGGAAAGATTAGGAAGTAGAAAAGGCATAAAATTATCCCCTATTCAAGACGGTGTGAAATCAAATTATGCATATTTTCCTGTAGTTTTTGATGGTTATAAATATAATAGAGATGAAATGTTTCAATTATTACAAGAAAAAAATATAATACCAAGAAAATATTTCTATCCCCTTATAAATGATTTTAAATGTTATCAAGATAAATATTCATCTAATGACACACCAGTGGCAAAACATATATCAGAAAGAGTTTTAACATTACCTCTTTATGCAGATTTAGATTTGGAAACAGTAGATAAAATATGTGATATTATTTTAAAATAAACAAAATAGCTTTTATACATGCATAAAAGTATAAAGGCTATTTTTATATGGGAGGAAGTTATGAAAGGAATAATACTTGCAGGGGGATCTGGAACAAGACTTTATCCATTAACAATGGTAACTTCTAAACAGCTTCTACCTGTATACGATAAACCAATGATTTTTTATCCACTTTCAATTCTTATGTTTGCAGGAATAAAAGATATATTAATAATTTCAACACCAGATGATTTACCAAACTTTAGAAGATTACTTGGTGATGGAAGCAAGTACGGGATAAATTTAAGTTACAAAGAACAACCTAGTCCTGATGGTCTTGCTCAAGCTTTTATAATTGGAGAGGAATTTATAGGAAATGATTCTTGTGCTTTAATCTTAGGTGACAATATATTCTATGGTGCAAATTTAAGAGGAAAGTTAGCTAGCGCAGTTTCTAATAAAAATGGGGCTACTATTTTCGGATATTATGTACCTGATCCTGAAAGATTTGGAATAGTTGAAATGGATGGAAATGGAAAGGCTATATCCATAGAGGAAAAACCTGAAAATCCTAAATCTAATTATTGTGTTACAGGGCTATATTTTTATGATAATAGAGTTGTTGAATTTGCTAAAAAAGTTAAACCATCAAAAAGGGGAGAACTTGAAATTACAGATTTAAATAAAATGTATTTGGAAGATGGGTCTTTAAATGTAGTTACTCTTGGAAGAGGTTATGCTTGGTTAGATACTGGAACTGTTGATTCATTATCTGAGGCATCAGAATTCATAAAGGTAATAGAAACTAGGCAAGATGTTCAAATTGCTTCACTAGAGGAAATAGCCTATGCTAATGGGTGGATAAATAAAGAAAGACTATTAAGTGCTGCTAAAATATATGGAAAATCTAATTATGGACAATATCTTTTAAAAGTTGCTAATGGAAAAATTTAAAGGAGAGTAATTTATGAAAATAATTGTAACAGGTGGAGCTGGATTCATAGGTGGGAATTTTGTCCACTATATGTTGAAAAAATATAATAACTATAAAATAATATGCTTAGATAAATTAACTTACGCTGGAAATCTAGCTACTTTAGAGTCTGTTATGTCAAATAATAATTTTAAGTTTATACAAGGAGATATTGCAGATAGATCTTTTATTTATAATCTTTTTCAGGAAGAAAAACCAGATATTATAGTTAATTTCGCTGCAGAAAGTCATGTGGATAGATCCATAGAAGATCCTGAAATATTTTTAAAAACTAATGTTTTAGGAACAGGGGTTTTACTAGATGCTTGTAAAAAATATGGAATAAAGAGATATCATCAAGTTTCGACAGATGAAGTTTATGGGGATTTACCCTTGGATAGAACTGATTTATTTTTTACAGAGGAAACACCAATCCATACTTCAAGTCCATACTCTGCTTCAAAGGCTTCAGCTGATTTATTAGTGCAATCATATTATAGAACATTTAAAGTTCCAGTAACAATTTCAAGATGTTCTAATAATTATGGTCCTTATCATTTTCCAGAAAAATTAATACCATTGATAATTGCAAATGCATTAAATGATAAAGATTTACCTGTATATGGAAAGGGAGAAAATGTAAGGGATTGGCTTTATGTTCAAGATCACTGTATAGGAATAGATAAGATAATACATAATGGAAAAATTGGAGAAGTTTATAATATTGGTGGACACAATGAAAAAACTAATTTGGAAGTTGTTAAAACAATTTTAAAAGAACTTGGAAAATCAGAAGATTTAATAAAATATGTAACAGACAGACCAGGTCACGATATGAGATATGCAATTGATCCTACAAAGATAAAAAATGAATTAAACTGGGAACCTGAAACTTCATTTAATGAAGGAATAAAAAAGACAATTAAATGGTATTTAGACAACACTTCTTGGTGGGAAAACATTATCAATGGAGAGTATAAAAATTATTATAAAAAAATGTATGAAAAGAAAAATAAGTAATGATTTAGGAGGGAGAAATGAGGAAGGTAACTAAAGCAGTTATACCTGCAGCAGGGCTAGGGACAAGAGTACTACCAGCAACAAAAGCTCAACCTAAAGAGATGCTTGTGATAGTTGATAAGCCATCCCTTCAATATATAGTTGAAGAGTTAGTGAAATCAGGAATAACAGACATAGTAATAATAACAGGAAGAAATAAAAATTCAATAGAAGATCATTTTGATTATTCCTTTGAATTAGAAGAAACTTTAAAGGAACAAGGAAAGTATAAATTACTTGAAAAAGTTAGATATTTATCAAATTTAGCTAATATATTTTATGTTAGGCAAACTCATCCTCTTGGGTTAGGCCATGCAATATTAAAGGCAAAACCATTTATAGGAAATGATCCATTTATAATAGCTCTAGGTGATGATATAGTTCATACAGAGGGGAAAACAGCAACTTCTCAATTAATAGAAACATATGAAAAATATGGAGCAAGTGTACTAGGAGTACAAAATGTTAATGAAAAAGATGTATGCAAATATGGAATAGTAAAACCAGGTGTAACCTTAGATGAAAAAACAGTTGCAGTGGAAAATTTCATAGAGAAACCAAGTATAAAAGAAGCTCCATCAACACTAGCGTGCCTAGGAAGATATCTTCTAA
>NZ_WJWY01000007.1 GCF_010367435.1 Fusobacterium sp. IOR10 | reverse complement strand
AAAAAAGTTAGATGCTTTAGTTCAAAAAAGGGAGCTACAAAAAAAGAAAAAATCATAATAATAGCCGAGCTTAAAGCTAAATATCCTTTGAAAATGCTATTACAAATTTCAAAAATAGCAAGATCAACTTATTATTTTTACCTAAACAAAGAAGATAGTGATATAAAAAATACAGATACAATTAAAAAAATTAAAAATATTTTCTATGCGCATAAAAAAAGATATGGATATCGTAGAATTACATTAGAACTTAAAAATCAAGGCTTTAATATTAATCATAAAAAAGTATTAAGACTTATGAATAAATATAATCTATATTGTATTACGCGTAAGAAAAGAAAATATTCATCATATAAAGGAACCGTTGGAAAAATTGCAGAAAATTATATTAAAAGAAATTTTGAAGCAAACAAACCAAATGAAAAATGGTTTACAGATGTAACGGAATTTAATTTAAGAGGAACTAAACTATATTTGTCCCCCATTTTAGATGCTTATGGAAGATATATAGTTTCTTATAATATTTCAACTAGTCCTAATTCAATGCAAATAAAAGATATGTTAGATCAGGCATTTAAAAAGAATAAAAAATTAAAAAATTTAATTTTTCATACAGATCAAGGTTGGCAATATCAACATAAATTTTATACAAATAGATTAAAAGATCAAAAAATTATTCAAAGTATGTCCCGTAAAGGAAATAGTTTAGATAATGGCTTGATGGAATGTTTCTTTGGGATAATTAAATCTGAAATGTTTTATGGTCAAGAAAAAAACTATGAAAATATTACAGAACTAAAAAAAGAAATAGAAAATTATATTGATTATTATAATAATCAGAGAATTAAAATAAAATTAAAAGGATTAACTCCTGCAGAATACAGGAATCAATCCTTAAATTAAATATTAAATTTCATGTCCAAGAAAATGGGTTCACTACAGAAATCGCTCTTTTTTATAATTATTTTTTTCTAGAAAAAATTCTTAAAAGATATAAGAATAAATTAATAAAATCTAAGTAGAGGCTTAAGGCTGCGATTATTCCCATCTTACCCATCGCTTCTTCATCTCCAGATGAAATTTGATAAGCCATTTTTTTTATTCTATTTACATCAAAGCTTATTAGAGCTGAAAAAATAACAACTCCTAAAATTGTAACCATCCAATATAAACTAGAGGCTTTAAGAAATATATTAATAACACTCATTAAAATTAAAGATACAAGTCCTGTTTTTAAAAATCCTCCATATTTACTTAAATCTTCATTAGTTGTGTATCCATAAATTGCTAGAACAGCAAACATGACAATAGTAGTTAATAAAGCGTAGAAAATAACATTTAAATCATAAGCAGCACCAATTAAAGAAAAAACTAATCCATTTAAAAATGAATAAAGAAAGAACATAAAGGTTGCGGTTAATTTAGAAATCTTATTAATTCCAGCTGAAAGGGCAATAACCACTATAAATTCACCAATTATTAAAGGTAAATAAAATTTATAAATTGTTGCTAAAAAATAGTTATTAAAAAATATAATATAAGCTGGAACAGAAAAAGTAATTAAAAGTCCAAGTACCATATAAGAAAACGCAGATCTTAAAAGTTTGTTATCTGTGGCAGTATCTTGATCCATAGAATAGCCATCATGATTAAAATTGTACATATATTCCTCCTAAAAAAAATTAAAATTTATTGTCTAATGTATTAGACTAAAAATTATTATTTAAAGTTATAAGGAAGTTGCTTCATTTTAGAAACAACTTCCTTATTGATATTATACTTATTTTTATTGAATAATCAAGTTAAATTTTTGAGATATCAAAAACTTCAAGGTCTTTATCTTGAAAATGTCTTTTTTCTGTTTTTATAATAGCGTTTAATGTATCAAAACAAGTAAGAACTTCCACACCATATTCAATAGCTATTCTTCTCATTTTAAATCCATCTCTTTGAGCATCATTTGCTTTAGTTGGTGTATTAATTATTAAATCTATATTACCATGTTGTATGGCAGTTAAAATATTTGGAGTACTTTCTCCTATTCTATTTATTTGAGAAGTTTTTATGTTATGGCTATTAAGATATTTAGCTGTTCCAGTGGTAGCTAATAATTCACATTTTAATTCTATTAATTTTTTTGCTATTGGTAAAAATTCATCTTTATCTTTATCTCTTATTGTAAGAAGAATTCTTTTTCCAGATACTTTATTAGCTCTTTTTCCTGCAATTAATCCCTTGTAAATTGCTTCATCTATAGTGTGTCCAACTCCTAGAACTTCCCCTGTTGATCTCATTTCAGGACCTAATGAAATTTCAACATCCCCAAGTTTTTCAGTTGAGAAAACAGGAACCTTTACTGCTACTAAATTAGGTTTTTTATATATTCCAGGTTTATAGCCAATTTCTTCAAGTGTTTGTCCTAAAATTATTTTTGTTGCAATTTCAATTACAGGCATACCAGATATTTTAGAAATATAAGGTACTGTTCTAGAAGATCTTGGATTAACTTCAATAACATATAATTCATTTTCATAGGCAATAAATTGAATATTCATCATTCCTTTTATTTCTAAAGCTTTTGAAATTTCTTTTGAAATTCTAAGAACTTCTTCTTCAGTTCCTTCATACAGATTTTGTTGAGGGTAGACAGTTATTGAATCCCCAGAATGTACTCCAGCTCTTTCTAAATGTTCCATAATACCAGGAATAATTATATTTTCACCATCACAAATTGCATCAACTTCAAGTTCAATACCATTTAAATATTTGTCAATAAGTACAGGATTTTCAGGATCCCTATCAAAGGATGATTCTAAATATTTAACAAGATTATATTCATCATGACATATTTCCATACCCTGTCCTCCTAGAACATAAGAAGGTCTAACTAATACTGGATAGTTAATTTCATTGGCAATTTTTATACCATTTTCAATGTTCCAAACAGCTCTCCCTTTAGGTCTTTTAATATCTAGTTCTTCCATCATTTCTTCAAATTTTTCTCTATCTTCAGCTTCATCAATTTTTTCAGCAGAAGTTCCTAATATTTTAATATTACGACTAGCTAATTCCTTTGCAAGTTTAATTGCAGTTTGTCCACCAAATTGAAGAATAACTCCTTCAGGTTTTTCTTTTTCAATTATATTCATAACATCTTCTATTACTAATGGTTCAAAGTATAGTTTATCTGCTGTTGAGAAATCTGTTGAAACTGTTTCAGGATTGTTGTTAATAATAATGCTTTCAATTCCTAATTTTTTCAAAGTTTTTACAGCATGAACTGTACAATAATCAAATTCTATTCCTTGTCCAATTCTTATGGGACCTGAACCAATAACAATTATTTTTTTCTTATTGGATACTGTAACCTCATCGAATTCATCGTAAGTGGAATAGTAGTAAGATGAATCAGCTGAAAATTCTCCAGCACAAGTATCTACCATTTTATAAACTGGATAAATATTATTTTCTTTTCTTTTTCTTTCAATATCCTTTTCAGAAACATTTATAAATTCAGCTATTCCCTTATCTGAAAATCCTTTTCTTTTTAATTTTCTTAAATATTCAGGTTTAAAATCTTTATATTTAGTTTTCTTTAGTATTTCTTCTTGTTTTACAATCCATTCTAATTTTTCCATAAAAAATTTATCAATACCTGTAATTTTTTGTAATTTTTCTTTTATATATCCTCTTCTTAGCATTTCAGCTACAATAAATATTCTTATGTCGTCAGGTTTTATAACAGCATCCTTAAGTTCATCCATTGACATTTTATTAACAGATGGATGATTAAAGTTAAATCTTCCTATTTCTAGAGAACGGATCCCCTTAAGTAAAGCAGCTTCAAAATTATTTCCAATGGCCATGATTTCACCTGTAGCCATCATTTGTGTTCCTAACTTTTTATTAGCCTTTTTAAATTTATCAAATGGCCACTTAGGAATTTTAACTACTATGTAATCTAAAGTTGGTTCAAAACAAGCAAAGGTTTTTTCAGTTACTTCATTTTTAACTTCATCTAATGTATAACCTAAAGAAAGTCTAGTGGCAACCCTTGCAATTGGATATCCTGTAGCTTTAGAAGCAAGAGCAGAAGATCTAGAAACCCTAGGGTTTATTTCTATAATAGCATATTCAAAAGATTTTGGATTTAAAGCAAATTGTACATTGCATCCTCCAATAACCCCTATTTCATTTACTATTTTTAATGCAGAGGTTCTAAGCATTTGATATTCTCTATCTGATAAAGTTTGTGATGGAGCAACAACAATGGAATCTCCAGTATGGATACCTACAGGGTCAATATTTTCCATGTTACATACTGTAATAGAATTTCCATTTTTATCTCTAATAACTTCATATTCAATTTCTTTCCATCCTAGAATTGATTTTTCAATTAACACTTGTCCAACTCTAGAAAGGCTAAGACCTTTAGAAAGTATATTTTCTAATTCAGTTGGATTATGGGCAAATCCTCCACCAGTTCCACCTAATGTATATGCTGGTCTTACAACAACAGGATAACCAATTGTTCTAGCAACCTCAAAACCTTCTTTTAAAGTTTCCACAATTTTACTTTCAATAATAGGTTCGTTTATTTTTTCCATAGCTTCTCTAAAAAGTTCCCTATCTTCTCCCCTTTTAATTGAGTCAATGGAAGTTCCCATAACTTGAACATTATATTTGTCTAAAATCCCATTTTCTTTAAGTTCAACAGCCATATTTAAAGCTGTTTGACCTCCCATTCCAGC
Organism: Fusobacterium sp. IOR10; assembly: GCF_010367435.1. Lineage (NCBI taxonomy): Bacteria > Fusobacteriati > Fusobacteriota > Fusobacteriia > Fusobacteriales > Fusobacteriaceae > Fusobacterium > Fusobacterium sp. IOR10. Next base: position 81,825 of record NZ_WJWY01000007.1, on the reverse strand, counting down.
TAAAATTGAATCTGGTCTTTCTTTAGCTATTACTTTTTCAACAAATTCCAATGTAATTGGTTCTATATAAATTCTGTCAGCAACAGCTTTATCAGTCATTATTGTTGCAGGGTTTGAGTTAATTAAAACAACTTCAATACCTTCTTTTTTTAAAGTTTCACATGCTTGTGTACCTGAATAGTCAAATTCAGCAGCTTGTCCTATTATTATTGGTCCAGAACCTATAACTAATGTTTTCTTTATATTTTTATCTATCATTAAAAACCTCCAATTAAAATATTAATAATTAAATTTAATCAATACTGTTATAATTATTTTTAAAATTTATATTCAAATAATTTTAAAAAATCATCAAATAAGTAATTATTATCTTCTGGTCCAGGACAACCTTCAGGATGATATTGAACACTCATAATATGAAGCTTATCACTTTTCAATCCTTCTATAGAGTTGTCATTTAGATTTATATGAGTAACTTTCATAGAATCAGGAACCTTATCAACAACATATCCATGATTTTGTGAAGTTATATAAATTCTATTTCTCTCTAAATCTTTTACAGGATGATTACATCCCCTATGCCCATATTTTAATTTTGCTGTGGAACCTCCTAAAGCTAAAGCAATTAATTGTTGACCTAAGCAAATTCCAGCTATAGGTAATTTTCCAACTATTTTTTTAATTTCAAATATAACATTATTTAAGTCAGTTGGATCTCCAGGTCCATTTGATAAAAATAAACCATCTAAATCATATTTTAAAATTTCCTCAGCTTTAGTATCCCAAGGAAAAACAATTAAATTACAGTTTCTCTTTTGGAAATTTCTAAGAATATTTCTTTTTATACCAAAATCCATAACTCCAATTTTTTTACCAGATCCTTTAATTTCGTAGATTTCTTTAGTACTAACCTTTGTAACTGCTTTGGAATTGTTGAAATTATTAAATTTTTCAGATAATTCCTTTTCAGTTAAATCTTCAGCAGTTATAATCGCTTTCATAGCACCTTCTTCTCTAATGATTTTAACTAGTTGCCTAGTATCAACACCTTTAAAAGCCACAATATTATTTTGTCTTAAGAATCCATCTAAAGTCATTTCACATCTGAAATTATTAGGAAGTTTAGCATCTTCTTTTATGATAAATCCTTTTAAATAAGAACGATCAGATTCCATATCTTCTAAGTTAATACCATAATTTCCTATCATTGGATATGTCATCACAACAATTTGACCACAATAAGATGGATCAGTTAAAAGTTCTTGATAACCTGTCATTCCAGTATTAAACACTATTTCACCAACTGTGTCCCCTAGTTCTCCAAATATCTTTCCTTCAAAAACATTTCCATTTTCAAGAATTAATTTTCCTTTCATGTAACCTCCCAATAGAATTATATAAAAAAAAAGATATAACATTAAGTTATATCTAAAATTCAAAATAAATATTAAAAAAACAAGAAAAAAATGAAAAAATAAATAAAATGTAGGATTCTTTTAAATTGTTATAACATTTAAAAAGATATCTAAATTTATACATTATTTCCCCCTTTCAATTTCTTAAGGAGAAGTATACTATAAAAAAAAAATAATGTCAAATAAAATAAAAAATATGGTATACTAAATAGAGTACTCAAATTCAGAATAGGAGGACTTCTAATGAAATTTAAAATAATAACAAATAACAAAAAAGTTTTTCATTTTTATAAAGAAACTGATGATGTTATTTATTTAAAAGAGGCTAATTTAACAAAAGTTTTAGCGGAAGTTTATAAATACGTCTTAAAGGGGCACAAGCTATTAAGTGATCCTATAATATATAATATAGCGAACATAGAAAATCCATTTAAATCAATATTAATTTCAAAGGATTTGGACATAAGTGGGATTAATTCTTTGAACATGATAAAAGGAGCTTTAAAAATATCAGAAAAATTGCCTCAGCCAGATTTAGAAAAACATTCAAAGGATAGATTAGAAGAATATAGATATGTGGATCTTAATTTGTTAATAAATAGTATAAAAGAGGTAAAGATAAAATGCGATTAGGTGGTGTGCTTTGGAGAAAGATATTGATTTTAGAAATGTAGTAGAAAAAACAACCTTTAAATTTATTCCAGTAATAAATTTAAAGAATAATTTAATATATGGTTATAAAATTATAAAGGATTTTAGTGATGCAGGTTTTAAGGACAATGACTATATTTATGATTGTGCTTTTAAAGAGGGATTATTTGAGTTTTTTATTTTAAAACTACAGGAAAAATCTTATAAAATAGCCAAGGAAAAAAAATTATTAAAAAATAAATTATTTTATACTTTAAGAGCAAGTCATATAACAGATCCAAATTTCTTTTTTTCTAGTGTAAACAATTTGACTAGTAATTTTGGAATATTACCTGAAAATCTTGTATACGAAATAAAAGAGGCTAAAGATTGGGGAAAAATTGATAATTTTCTAAATTATTTAAATGAGGATACAATATTTTTATTTAAAGAAACAGAAGAAAATCCTTTGAATTTAAAAGTTATAGAATACTTGTCTCCAAATTTTTTAGAAGTATCTTCTTTAAAAAGTTTAAATAGAATAAAAGCAAATAAAAATATAGAAAGTAAAATTATTTTTAAGGTGAATAATAAAAAAACAATTATTAATGAACAATTATTAAATAAAAAAATAGATTTAGCTTATAAATATTAAAAAAATATTTGACAATAGGGGCAATAAGCCTTATAATACTAGAAATTAAAAATAAGGAGTTTATATTATGTTAAAGAACACAAGGAGACAAAGGAATATTAAGTTAGATTCAGAATATTCATATAGTCTTTTTAGGTTGCTATTTAATAGATAAAAGTGAAATTAATTTTAATAAATATTACTATAATATATATAAAAGTTAAAACCATTTTTAGATAAAATCTAAAAATGGTTTTTTTTGTTTAAAAAATAAAAAAGGTAGGTAAATATGTTAGAAAATTTAGAAAAAGAATTTGAAAAAATATTTTCAGAATTAAAAGCTTTAAATGAATATTTATATAATAATCCAGAAATTGGAAGAAAGGAATTTAAATCTTCAAAGGCACATATTGAATTTTTAGAAAAAAAAGGTTTTAAAGTAACAAAAGAGTATGCGAATATAAAAACTGCTTATAGAGCTGAATACGACAGTGGAAAAGAGGGACCTTGTATTTGTTTTATGGCTGAATATGATGCCTTACCTGAAATAGGACATGGTTGTGGTCATAATATTTTAGGAGTAACAAGTATTGGAGCTGGTGTAATATTAAAAAATGTCATAAATAATTATGGAGGAAAAATTGTTGTTTTAGGAACTCCAGCAGAGGAAAATTTTGGAGCAAAAGTGGATATGGCAAAGGCTCATGTTTTTGATGACATTGATGTAGCAATCATATCCCATCCAACAGGAAGATGTCATAAAAAAAGTTCATCTAGTCAAGCTATTGAAGCTTTAGAATTTAAATTCATAGGGAAAACAGCCCATGCAGCAGGGGATCCATATAATGGAATTAATGCACTAGACGCAGTCATTCAATTATTTAATAGTGTAAATGCCTTGAGACAACAAACAAAGGCAACGTCAAAAATACATGGAATAATTTCAAAAGGGGGGGAAGCGGCAAATATTATTCCAGATTTAGGAGTAGCTAACTTCTATGTTAGGGATAAAACAACAAAAGAAATGTATGCTCTAAGTGAAAAAGTTAAAAATTGTGCTAAAGGAGCAGCAATGGCCACAGGATGTACATTAGAAATAAATAATTATGAATATACTTTTAAACATTTAATAACAAATGAAACATTATCAGAGACTTATACTAAAAATTTACAAAAAATAGGATTAGAAGAAATAGAATTATCTAATTCAGATGGGTCTACAGATGCTGGAGATGTTAGTCATGTATGTCCTACAATTCATTCTTACTTTCCAATATCTTCAAAGGATTTAATTGGACATAGTTTAGAATTTGCTAGAGCCAGTGTGACAGAAGAAGCTTACAAAGGAATGAAAGAAGCTATCTTTGCAATGGTATTAACAGGAAAAGATTTAATACAGGATAAAAAATTATTAAATGCAGTGAAAAAAGAATTTAACCAAATAAATAATTAATAAAAAATACCAGGAGGATGAAATATGAAAAAAATAATGATTTTAATATTAACAATTGTAACATTTAGTTTTAGCTTTGGAATGAAAAAAATATACGTTGGAACAAATGCAGAATTTAAACCCTATGAATATTTAGAAGGGGACAAAATAGTAGGTTTTGATATTGAGTTAATGGAGGCTATGACAAAAGAATTAAACTATGAAATTAAATGGGTAAATATGAGCTTTTCAGGATTATTACCAGCTTTACAAAGTAATAAAATAGACGTTGTTATTGCTGGAATGGCACCAACTTCAGAAAGATTAAAAGCAGTTGATTTTTCAAAACCTTACTTGGCCTTTGGAACAGGACATTCAGTTATTGTTAATAAAGAAAGTAGTATATTAAAAAAAGAGGATTTAAAGGATAAAAAAGTTGGAGTTCAATTGGGATCAAAGCAAGAAGAGTTAGATAAGAATCAAGGGGGGGAAGTTGTCTTGTTTGATTCATTTGCAGGAGCAATATTATCATTAAATCAAAATAAAATAGATGCTGTAGTTATGGATGAAAATAGTGGGAAAGAATATATTAAGAAAACTAAAGAATTAAAAATAGTTGATACAATTATGGATGATTCTCCAGGTGAAGCTATGGCTTTTAAGAAGGGCAATAAAAAATTAGAAGAAGAATTTGAAGTGGCTTTTAATAAAGTATTGAAAAGTGGAGAATATTTGCAATTAGTAAAAAAATATTTCCCAAATAAAGTTGGTAACAATATTATAAAATAATTATTTGAAAAATAAATGAAATATAGTATACTAATATCTAAGGGTTGCTTTGTATGGAGGGGAAGTTATGGTTAGTAAAAAACACACGATATTAGTAGTTGATGATAATGAAATAAACATAAAAATATTAGAGAAAATATTAGAAAAAGATTATAATGTTTTGTCAGCAAATAATGGGCAAGAGGCTCTAGATATTATTCGTTCTGAAAATAATAAAATAGCTACTATTTTATTAGATTTAGTTATGCCTGTTATGGATGGATTTGAGTTTTTAAAAATTCATCAAAGGGATAGAGTTTTTTCAAGTCTTCCAGTAATTGTTATGACACAACAAAATGATGTGGACACAGAAATAGAAGCCCTCTCATTAGGTGCCTCAGATTTTCTACCTAAGCCATATAATCCAATAATAATAAAACATAGAATTAAAAATATTATTGAACTAATACAAAATTCTTTATTAGTAAATACTTTAGAAAAAGATAGTTTAACAAATTTATATACAAAGGAAGCTTTCTTTGGATATGTGGAAAAATATTTAAAAGATTCAAAAGCTGATTTTGATTTGATAGGTTTAAATATAGAAAGATTTAAATTAGTTAATGATATTTTTGGAATGAAAGAAGGGGATAGGTTATTAGAATTTATAGCTAAATTAATTGAAAAGAAATTCGGAGATTATGAAGTTGTATGTTCTAGAGCTGTAGCAGATCAATTTTATATATTTATAAATAGAGATGCAGATTATATAAATATTTTATATGAAATTGAAAGAGAAATAAAAGCATATAATTTAAATATAGAAATTTCAATACATTTTGGAGTATATCAAATAAATAATAAGAAAGTTCCAATAAGCATCATGTGTGATAGAGTTAAGTTAGCAATAGATTCAATAAAGGGAAAATACAACATGCTTTATTCTCGCTATGATGAAAAGTTAATAGAAAAAATTAAAGCAGAACAAGAGTTATTAAATTGTATGGAAGAATCTTTAAAAAATAAAGATTTTAAAGTATATTTACAACCAAAATCAAATTTAATAACAGGGGAAGTTGTAGGAGCAGAAGCTTTGATTAGATGGGTGCACAAGGACCTTGGATTTATAACTCCAAATAGATTTATACCATTATTTGAAAAAAATGGATTTATAACAAACATTGATATGTTTGTGTTAGAGGAAGTATGCTCTAAATTAAAAAATTGGATAGATAGAGGTGTAAAACCAATAAGAATTTCAATTAATTTATCTAGAGTTGACATATATAATCCTAATTTAATAAAAATGATGATGGTTATAATTAATAAATATGAAGTACCTATAGAATATATTAGTTTAGAAATAACAGAAACCTCTTATACAGAAAATTCTAAACAATTAATAACAGTTGTTAAAAATTTAAAAAAAATAGGGTTTAACATAGAAATGGATGACTTTGGTAGTGGATATTCTTCTCTAAATATGCTAGAAGAGTTACCTATTGATATTTTAAAATTAGATATTAAATTTTTAGAAACTTCATCAAAAACAAAAAACAATATAGGAATATTAAATTTTGTTGTGGGATTAGGAAAGTGGTTAGATTTATCTTTGATAGTTGAAGGGGTTGAAACTATAGAGCAGGTTAATTATCTGAAAAGTATAGGATATACCTATGGTCAAGGATATTATTTTGCTAAACCTATGCCAAAGGATGATTTTGAGAAATATTTAATTGAAAATAGAAATAAAAAAGAAATTTTAAATATAGGTAATGATTTTAAAAATAAATTTATCCCTCTAATAGAGATAGAAGAGATATTAAATCCAAATTCTCAATTTAGTAAAATTTTTGAAAGTGAAATGTCAGTTCTTTCAGTTCAGGAATATTCCAATGGAAATTTATCAACAATAAGAGCAAATAAAAGATTTTTTAAAAGAATGAATATTACCAGTGAGATGATATATGATAAAAATTTAAATTTATTTAAATTGGTTCATGAGGATGATATTTTTGAAACAAAAGAAAATCTTAATGAAGTAGTTTCCACAAATAAAGGTCTTCTAACGGAGTTGAGATTGAAAAATTTAAATAATTTAAATGATTATTTTAAAATTCAAGTGAGAGTAATTCCACTTGAAATAACACAGTTGAAATCAATTCTATTATTTTCATATGAAAATATAGAAAAAGTAATATAAATAAAAAACAAAAAGGACTAAATCTTTATGAAGGTTTAGTCCTTTTTATCTAAAACATACACTGACAATAATATAATAATTAAAATAGACGGAAAAAATACTTTCTGTCTATTTTTTTATAAAAAATTCTCCAAATAGAGACAAAAAAAGTGAATAAATTTATTTAATATTGATTATATCTTATTTTAAATATTGGCCTATATTTTGCTTATACTTTTAATACATGAAAAATATAAATGATGAAGGGGCAAGGGTGATAAAAATGAAATCAGTTTCAATTATAACAGCAGAAGAAGCAGCTAACTTAATAAAAGATGAAGAAACACTATTTATTGGTGGCTTTGTAGGAGTAAATGCTCCAGAAGCTTTAAATAAAGCTGCAGAAAAAAGATTTTTAGAAACAGGAACACCCAAAAATTTATTTGTTTATTTTGCAGCAGGTCAAGGAAATAGAGATGGTAGTCAAACAGACCACTATGCTCATGAGGGTATGGTAAGAAGAGTTGTTGGGGGACATTGGAATATGATTCCTGAAATGGGAAAATTGGCATTGGAAAATAAAATAGAAGCCTATAATTTTCCTCAAGGAACATTGTGTCAATTATTAAGAGATACAGCAGCTAAAAAGCCAGGAATTTTAACACATGTTGGTTTAAATACCTATGTGGATCCTAGAATTTCAGGTGGAAAGTTAAATGATGTAACAAAAGAAGATTTAGTTGAATTAATGGAAATACATGGGGAAGAAAAGTTATTTTATAATGCTATTCCCATAGATGTTTGTTTCATTAGAGGAAGTTATTCAGATGAATCTGGAAATATTAGTTTAGAAAGAGAAGTGGCAACATTAGAAGCAACTTCTGCAGCTCAGGCTACAAAAAATAATGGTGGAATAGTTATAGTTCAAGTTGAAAAAATAGTTAAGAATGGAACTTTAGATCCTAGGCTAGTAAAAATACCTAGAATATATGTAGATGCAGTTGTAATTGCTAAGCCAGAAGACCATGAGCAATGTTTTGGATGCTCATTTGACCCATCAATGACAGGGGAGGTAGTAATTCCTTTAAACAGCATAGAATCTCCAAAAATGAGTACTAAAAAAATTATTGGAAGAAGAGCTGCAATGGAATTAACTGAAAATACAGTTGTTAATTTGGGAATAGGAGTTCCAGAATATATTTCATCAGTTGCAAATGAAGAGGGAATAGGTGAATATTTCACTCTTACAGTTGAGGCTGGAGCAATTGGAGGAATACCACAAGGTGGTAGTCGTTTTGGAGGAGCAGTAAATCCTGAATGTATATTAGATCAACCTTATCAATTTGATTTCTATGATGGAGGTGGAATTGACTTAGCTTTCTTGGGATTAGCAGAGGCAGATAAAAATGGAAATATTAATGTTTCAAAATTTGGCCCAAGAATAGCAGGATGTGGAGGATTTATCAATATAACTCAAAATGCTAAAAAAACTTATTTCTGTGGAACTTTTACAGCAGGTGGATTAAAAACTAAAGTTGAAGATGGAAAATTAATTATTTTAGAAGAGGGAAGAAAAGTAAAATTTGTTGAGGAAGTAGAACATATTACATTTAGTGGAGAATATGCAAATAAAATTAAGCAGCCTGTTAAATATATCACTGAAAGAGCAGTTTTTGAATTAAGAGAAGATGGAGTTTATTTAATTGAAGTAGCTCCAGGAATAGATATTCAAAGTCAAATAATTGATTTAATGGGATTTGTTCCTAAAGTTGATGGCACAGTTAAAACTATGGATGAAAGGATTTTTAGAGATGAAATAATGGGATTGAAAAAATAAAATGGAGGTAAAAAATGAATGTAGGTATTTTTATTTTGTTAGCTGCTTTGATATTGTTTGGGGTATTAGCATTTAGACAAATAAGTGCATTAATTTTAGCTCCGTTAGTTTCTATTTTCGTTATTGTAGGTTATAGATTACCAGTTTTAGAAAATTTAAAGAATCAATTTATGCCAGCAGCATCTTCATATATAACAAAGTACTTTTTAATATTTTTTATAGGTGCTTTGTTTGGAGCAGTTTATCAATTTACTGGAGCAGCAGAATCAATAGCTAGATTTTTAAGCAAGATGTCTGGAGATAAATTTGTTGTTCCATTAGTTATGTGTATAACTGGAATATTAACATTTGGAGGGGTAAGTGGATTTGTAGTTTTCTTTGTTATTTATCCTATAGCTCTTCAAATGTTTAGAAAAGCAAATATAACTAGAATGCTTATTCCAGCAGCAATATCCTCAGGATGTTGGACATGGTCAATGACAGCCCCAGGATCACCTTCAATACAAAACGTAATTGCAATGACAAGTTTAGGAACACCTTCAACAGCTGCTCTTGTTCCTTCAATTGTAGCCACTATTGGAGAATTTCTAATGATATTTCTTTGGCTTGAATGGAGAGCTAGAAAATTTACAAAAAGAGGAAGATTATTCAATGATAAATCGTTGAAATATCAGTTAACAGATGAGGAAATAAAAGAAAATGGATCAGATGATTTACCTCATCCCCTTATAGCTTTTTTACCAATTGTAACAATATTGGTTTCCTTTAATCTTATAAAATTACCAGTTGAAACTTCAGTACTAATAGGAACAGTTTTAGCAGCAGTACTAATGTTTAGAAAAGTTTCTAGTATAGAAGGTTGGGTAAATGTTTTTAATAAAGGAGCAGCAGATTCAGGGGTAGCTATATTAAATACAGCTATTGTAGTTGGATTTGGAGGAGTAGTTAAAAATACTCAAGGTTTTAGTGATTTAATTGAAGGACTTAAAAATTGGAATGTGTCTCCAATGCTATTTGTAGCAATAACAGTTGCAGTTTGTGCAGGGGCTTGTGGTTCAGCTTCAGGTGGTATGGGAGTAGCCTTTGATGCATTAACAAGTACATTTGTGAAAATGGGAATAAATCTTCAATATGTACATAGAATAGGAGCAATAGCAGCTGGAACACTTGACACACTACCACATCAAGGTGCTCAAATAACATTACTAGGTATATGTAAATTAACACATAAAGAAGCATATTATGATATAGCAATAACTCAGATTTTAATACCATTTTTAACTCTAGGAATATTTATTCCTTTAGCAAATATGGGCTTATAATTATAAAATAACTATTAGGAGGAATCAAAATGGAAAATGTATTATTTGAAGAAAAAGATGGAGTAATGTTTGTAACTATTAATAGACCAAAAGCTTTAAACGCTTTAAATTCCGCAACTATAGAAGAATTAGGTGAAGTAATAGATGGTATTGAAAAAAGAAAAGATATAAAAGTGGTTATAGTAACTGGTTCAGGGGAAAAAGCCTTTGTTGCAGGAGCAGATATAGCTGAAATGCACGTTCTTAATGCTATGCAAGGAAGAGAATTAGCTAGAAAAGCTCAAAAAGTTTTCTCTAAGATAGAACATATGCCACAAGTTGTTATAGCAGCAGTTAATGGATATGCCCTAGGAGGAGGATGTGAATTATCAATGGCTTGTGATTTAAGAGTAGCATCTGAAAAGGCTAAATTTGGACAACCAGAAGTTAATTTAGGAATTTTACCAGGTTTTGCAGGAACTCAAAGATTACCAAGATTAGTTGGAAAAGGAATTGCAAAGGAATTAATTTTCACAACAGATATGATAGATGCAAAAAGAGCTTATGAAATAGGTCTTGCAAATAAAGTAGTAAAACATGAAGAATTAATGATAGAAACTGAAAAAATAGCGAGAAAGATAATGTCTAAAGGAATGTTTGGAGTATCTCTTGCTAAAGCAGCAGTAAATGACGGAATGAATATGGATACAGAATCAGCTTACAAATATGAAGCAGATATGTTTGGATTATGTTTTTCAACTGAAGATCAAAAGGAAGGAATGGAAGCCTTTTTAAATAAAAGAAAAGCTAGTTTTAAGAATTTCTAGAAATAGAAGTAAAAATAAAAATAAAAATAACTTAAATAATTAGGAGGAACAATGGACTTTAAATTAACAGAAAAACAACAATTTATTCAAAAGATGGTAAGAGAATTTGCAGAAAATAAATTAGCACCAGGGGCAATAGAAAGAGATAAAACAGGTGAATTTGACGTTGAATTATACAAAGAAATGGGGAAAATGGGTATTATAGGTTTACCTTATCCAAAAGAGTATGGAGGATCTGGGGAAGACTACATGGCTTACGCAATTGCAGTTGAAGAAATATCAAAAGTTGACGGAGCTATGGGGATTTCATATTCTGTAAGTACTTCACTTTATGCTGGATCAATAATGGCTTCTGGAGCAACAGAAGAACAAAAGAAAAAATTCTTAACTCCAGTTTTAAAAGGAGAATCATTTGGAGCTTTTGGATTAACTGAGCCAAATGCAGGTTCAGATGCTGGTGGTTGTATAACAACAGCAAAAAAAGAAGGAGATCATTATATTATAAATGGACTAAAATGTTTTAGTACAAATGGACCATTAGCTGATTATTATGTAGTTTATGCTTTAACAGAAGAAGGAATAGGTGCAAAGGGACTATCTGCATTTGTAGTTGAAACAAAAACTGAAGGATGTTCAGTTGGACATATTGAAGATAAATGTGGAATTAAATCAGCTCAAGTATCTGAAATAATATTTGAAAATTGTAAAATCCCAGCTGAAAATTTAATTGGTAAAGAAGGGGATGGATTTAAAATAGCAATGAAAACTCTAGATGGAGGAAGAATAGGAGTAGCTGCTCAAGGATTAGGTATAGCTAAAGGAGCTTTTGAAATAGCTAGAAAATACTTAATGCAAAGAAAACAATTTGGAAAACCATTATTTAAAAATCAATATCTTGCATTTAAAATGGCTGAATTAAAAGTTCAAATATTACAAGCTGAAATGATGCTATATAAAGCAGCTACAGATAAGTCATTGGGAGAAAGATATTCTCAATCAGCAGCAATAGCTAAATTAGTATGTACAGATGCAGCAATGAAAGTAACAACAGAAGCTGTTCAAATGCTAGGTGGAAACGGTTATATGAGAGAATATGAAGTAGAAAGAATGATGAGAGATGCTAAAATAACTCAAATTTATGAGGGAACAAATGAAATTCAAAAATTGATTATTAGTGGATCAATTTTCAGATAAAACTGAGTAATAATTAACACAAAAAGGCAACTATAAAATAGTTGCCTTTTTGTGTTGCTTTTTTTAAAGAAAACAATTAAAATAAACTTAGATATTATTTTAATTATATAAATATTTTGTTTAAAAGGAGTAAATATGCATCATAAAAATTATAATTTAAATAGAGAAATTTTTGAACAATTATCTTCAATGACAGATGATGGATTTATAGTGGTAGATAGAGCTGGAAATGTAATTCATATAAACGAAAAATATTGCAATTTTTTAGGAACAACAGAGGAGGAAGCTCTAGGTAAATCAATATTGAATATTATACCAAATAGTATGATGCTTGATGTAATGGAAAAAAAATATTGTGAAGAATGTGTAATTCAAACATATATTTTAGGAAAGGAAGCTGAAAAAGGTGCTATAGTTAGTAGATCCTATGTTGAAGATGAGAATGGAAATGTTATAGCAGGAGTTGCTCAAGTTAAATTTAGAATCCAAACTTTAGATGTAGCTCAAAAATTAATGAAAAATTATGTTGAATTAAAATATTATAGAGAAGAATATGTTAAGAATAATAAACTTAATTTATCCTTTAAAACAATGGTAGGAGATTCAGATAGTTTTATGAAAGTAAAAAAAATAGGAATAAAAGCTTCAAAAACTAATTTTCCAGTTTTCTTGTCAGGGAGTACAGGAACAGGAAAGGAAGTTTTAGCAAAAGCTATACATTTAAATAGTGATAGGAAAAATCATCCAATGGTTAGTATTAATTGTGGAGCAGTTCCTGAAAATTTATTGGAAAGTGAATTATTTGGATATGAAGAAGGAGCTTTTACTGGGGCAAAAAAAGGTGGGAAAAAGGGTAAATTTTTAATTGCAAGTGGAGGAACGTTGTTTTTAGATGAAATAGGAGATATGCCACTGGGAATGCAAGTTAAATTGTTGAGAGTTTTACAAGAAAATGAAATTGATCCAGTTGGAAGTATTCATTCTATACCAATTAATGTTAGAATTATAGCAGCAACTAAGAAAAACATTGAAAAAATGGTTGAACTTGGAGAATTTAGAGAAGATTTATATTATAGATTAAATGTTATAAAGATAGAATTACCAAATCTAAACGAAAGAAAATCAGATATTTTAAAATTAGCAGATTATTTTTTAAATAAATTAAATGTGGAATATAAAACAGTGAAAGGTTTTTCAAAGGAAGTGAAAGAATGCCTTGAATCCTTTAAATGGCCAGGAAATATTAGAGAATTGGATAATGTTATTAAAAGTGCCTACGCTATAAGTGATGATTTAATGATAAAATTAATTGATTTACCTCCAAAACTATCTTTTTACAATAGAGAAAAGCAGATAGAAAATAGATCTGGAAATTTAGTAACTTTAGTAAATGAATATGAAAAAAATATTATTTTAAATGTGTTAAATTCTTCAAAAAATTGTAAAGAAGCATCTGAAAAATTAGGAATACATAGAAGCGCTTTGTATAAAAAAATAAAAAAATATGAAATTCAATAAATAAAACAGACTTTTAACTTAGTTTTAAAAGTCTGTTTTATTTTTATTGTGATAACATCCTCTTCTTTTACAATTTCCATTTTCATGATTACAAATTTTGTAACTTCCTCCTTCAATTTTCAAACATCCACCATTGACAATAAAATTAGAAATTTTTTTTCTAGCATTGGTATATAAAAGTTGAACACTTGGACGAGATACACCTATTTGAAAAGAACATTCCTCTTGTGTCATACTTTCATAATCAATAAGACGAATAGTTTCATATTCTTCTAAAGTTAAAATTGTTTCTAAAAAATTACCCATGAGAGGAGAGCCTTGTCTGAAACTATCAAATTCAGGTAGAGCACATATATTTTTAAATTTTTTAGGTCTAGCCATAATACACCTCCTTTTTATATATAATTATAACATAAATAAGGTGGATAAATTCCACCTTATTTATGTTCAACAATTAAAATTATTTGATAATTTCTTCAATTTCTTTTAGTCTAGCTTCTAAGAAATCCTTTTCTTGTTCCAAGTCTTGTTTTGTAACAGAAGAATAATCTTGTCTAAAACCAAAATTAAATCCTCTTCTTTTTACTCTTAAATTAGAAGCACCAAGGTTTCTATTTAAACAAATTCCATTAATAGGTCCATTTCCAATAGGGCCAGTTCCGTCTCCTCTAGGCATATAAAACCTCCTTAAAATAATTTTTAACATATGTTAATTACAAATTAATTATACCTTTATTAATGGCATATGTCAATAACTAATTTTAAATTTTGGGATTTAATTTTCTTTAAACCAAAATATTATATTGTCTTCTTCTTTATAAACTCCAAATTTATAGTGTTGTTTTTCTAGAAGTTCCTTTACAATAGCTAGTCCAAGGCCAGTACCATTTTTTCTATTTCTATTTTTATCCATTCTATAAAAAGGAATCCATAAATTTTTCAGATCATCTTCAGAGATATTACTTGGATTTTTAATTTCAAAATAGTTATCTTTTATTAAAATTTTAATAAAATCATTTTCTTTGGAATACTTACAAGCATTTTCCAAAAGATTTTTTATAACAATATTTATTTTATCTTTATCCCCGTGAAATAGATTGTCTTTAAGTTTTAAGGAAATATTAATATTAGGATAAATATGTTTAATTTTAGGTAGTAGCACATTTAAAATTTCTTCTAATTTAAATGTATCATTTGAAAATTTTAAATAATTTCTTTCAGAACGGGATAAAAATAAAAGAGAGGAAACAAAATCATTCATTGTTTTAGTTTCTTCAATAATTATATTAAGATATTCTTCTTTATCTTTTTTAGTTTTTACAATATTTTCAATCAAACCTTCAGAATAATTTTGGATAATAGCTAAAGGTGTTTTTAGTTCATGGCTGATATTGGAAATAAATTCTTTTCTTAAATTTTCAGTTTCCCTTTGTCTTTCAATATCTTTTTTTTATAAATCTATATTTTCTTTAAGTTTTGTTTCCATAATATTTAAATTTTTTCCTAATTCTCCAATTTCATCCTTTGACTTAGAGTTGAAATTTTCAGAAAAGTCCATAAGGGCAACTTTTTTAGCTGTTTTACTCATTTTTTCAATAGGCTTACTTATTAATCTAGAAAGAATTATTGATAGGATAGAACCAATTACAAGTAAAACAAAAAGAAATTTTAAATATAAGTTAGTAATTATTCCAACTGGCTCTTTTATTGAATTAAATGGTGATGTTATAATTAAAATTAAATTTTCGTTATAGTCAGTGGCTATTAATATTTGTTTTTTTGTTTCAGAATTTTCATTTATAAGCTTTGAAATAGTTATTTTATTATTTGAAATACTATCAAATTCTTTTTCAGTTATTTCAAAATGAAGATCCTTTAAGAAAGATTTTTTTATAAGAAAAATTTGAATATTATAATTTTCTTGAATATCTTCAAAATCAGCAATATAACTTGGATTTTTAATGGTTTTAACAATTGCTAAAAGTTTCTCTTCCTTTATTTTTAAATAATAATTTTCAAATAAAAATTTATTGAATATAAAAATAGATAAGATAATTAAAGTTATTATTGAAGAGGTTAAAATAAAAATTTTATTCTTTATTTTCATAGTCATCCCCCTTCATTTTATATCCAAGGCCTCTAACAGTTACAATATAATCTCTGTTAATTTTTTTTCTAAGACGTTTTATTTGAGAATCAATAGCCCTGATACCTCCAGAATACTCATATCCCCATAGGGAAGTGATTATTTGTTCCCTTGTTAAAACTTT
This sequence comes from Fusobacterium sp. IOR10, assembly GCF_010367435.1. Taxonomy (NCBI): domain Bacteria; kingdom Fusobacteriati; phylum Fusobacteriota; class Fusobacteriia; order Fusobacteriales; family Fusobacteriaceae; genus Fusobacterium; species Fusobacterium sp. IOR10. The sequence goes on along the minus strand of NZ_WJWY01000007.1, from coordinate 65,817 downwards.
ATTTTTGTTTTTTATAAATAAATATAATATTTCAAATTCTTTTTGAGATATATCAATAAATTCATTTTCAATATTAACAGTTCTTTCCTTTAAATTTAAGATAATATCTTTAAATTTAAGTTCATTAGTAGTTAAGTTTTCCCTTAAAAAAGCTTTAACCTTAGCAACTAATATTTTCATACTAACTGGTTTGATAATATATTCGTTAACTTTAAGATTGTATCCTTTTAAAATATTTTCTTCTTCACTTTTAGCTGTAAGAATAATTATAGGGATAGTTTCATTATGAGCTCTAATTTCACTTAATACCTCAAATCCATTTAATTTTGGGATCATTAAATCTAAAATTATTAAGTCAGGTTTATCTGAAAAATATAAATCTAAAGCTTTTTCCCCATTATCTGCCTCTATAATATTAAAATTTTCATTTAAAAGAAAATCTTTCACAATTCTTTTTAATTTTAAATCATCTTCAACTATTAATATTTTCAAATCCATATAATTCCCCCTTAAAATAACCTTATAACTTTATTATACCAAAAAAATAAAAAAATAGTGAGAATTCTCTCACTATTTTAAGGAAGGTACTTTATTTATTTTTTTGTTTATTATTTTCCATTTGTTTATCATGTTCTATTTTTTTATTATGTCTAAATTTTTGAAGGGATGTTCTAATTTCAGCTTGAATAGAAGAAATCTTTTTATTAGTTTCTAATACTTTATTCCAATCTACATTATCTTCTAATAATATTTTTTTTACAGAAAGGTCAAGCTCTTGCATTGTTATTCTTTTTTTGTCTAATTTTAGTTTTAAATCTTTAGGCAAATCAACTTTTTTCATTTGTTTTCTTTGCATCATTTTATCAGGATTATTCCTGTTCATCATGTTACTAGAGTTATTTCTATTCATCATTTGAGAATTACACTCTATTTTAAAATTTGGATCTAAGTTTTCCTTATCAGTAAAATTCTTTTCTTGGGCAAACGACAATGCAGAAATTAAAGTTAAGCCTATTAAAATATTTTTCTTTTTCATAAATATCACCTCTTTATTTAGTTTTGTATCTTTTATATTATAAATATATCATTAGAGTATGTCATAAATATGGCAAGATAAAATAATCTTTATAAAAACATATAAAAATGATAATATATTTAATAAACAATTGAATATAAATTTCAAATAATAAAATATAGAGGAGAAAGTTATGCAAAAAAAATTAATTATTTTAGGAACTTCATCAGGAGTAGGGAAATCAATTTTAACAACAGGAATATGTAGAGTTTTATACAAGGATGGACATAGTGTAGCTCCCTTTAAGGCTCAAAATATGTCAAGAAATTCTTTTACTCTTAATAGTGGACTTGAACTTGCAATTGCTCAATTATTACAAGCTCAAGCCTGTAATATAGAACCAAGAGAGTATATGAATCCTCTTTTATTAAAACCACTTGGAAACAATATGATTGATATATTTATAAATGGGAAGCATCATTGTGATATGAATGGAAAAGACTATTCTAAAACTAAAGACATATTTAAAGGAGATGTTCTTAAAGCATATGACAAACTTAAAAATTTTGAAATATGTATTCTTGAAGGAGCAGGAAGTCCTGTTGAAATAAATATTAAAGACAATGATATTGTGAACATGGGAATGGCAGAGATGATAGATTCTAAAGCTATTTTAGTAGCTGATATAGATAGGGGAGGAGTTTTTGCCTCTATAGTTGGAACAATAGTTTTATTAGAACCTGAAGAGAAAAAAAGATTAAAAGGGGTTATTATAAACAAATTTAGAGGAAATAAAGATATATTAATGTCAGGTATTGAAAAATTAGAAAAAATTACAGGGGTTAAAGTTTTAGGAATAGTTCCTTATGAAGAAATAGATCTAGAAGAAGAAGATAGTCTTAATAGTAAAAAAGATAGGGAATACATAGAAAGTAAATTAAATGGAAAAACATATGAAGAATACAAAGAAGAACAATTTGATAGATTAGAAAATTTAGTGAGAAATAATATAGATATGAATGAAATTTATAAAATTTTAGGAGAAGAATAAATTTATGTTTAGTTTGAAATTCTTAATAGCTTATATTCTTGATTTAATATTTGGAGATCCTGAAAAGTTTCCTCATCCAGTTAGATTTATAGGGAAATTAATTAGTTTTTTGGAAAAAAAATTATATAAATATAATAATAAGATTGTATTTGGTGGGGTGACCACAGTAATAACTATAGTTGTAACTTTTATAATAAGTTATTTAATTGTTTCTAAATCAATTTTATTAGAAGTGATACTATTATACACAACATTGGCAGTAAAATGTTTAGCTGATGAAGGAATGAGAGTTTATTATATTTTAAAAAAAGGTGATTTAAAGGAGGCGAAGGAAAAACTAGCCTACCTAGTTAGCAGAGATACTGAAACAATGGAAGAAAGAGATATTGTTAGAAGTGTCTTAGAAACAATATCTGAAAATTCAATAGATGGGGTTATAGCTCCAATGTTTTATGCCTTTGTGGGAAGTTATTTTAATTTTAAAGGAGTTTCTTTAGCTCTTCCCTTTGCAATGACATATAAAAGTATTAATACCTTGGATTCCATGTTAGGATATAAAAACGAAAAATATTTAAAATTTGGAAGGGTATCTGCAAAGGTTGACGATTTAGCTAATATAATACCAGCTAGGTTAGGGGGAATGTTATTAATTCCTCTAGCTTCAATATTAGCAGGGTATGACTATAAAAATAGTTTTAAAATATGTTTAAGAGATAGAAAAAATCATGCTAGTCCAAATTCAGCCCATGGGGAGTCTGCTTTTGCAGGAGCCTTAGGGGTTCAATTTGGTGGTAAAACAAAATATTTTGGAGTATGGTATGATAAGCCAACTATAGGTGATAAATTGAAAGAATTTACAATTTCTGATATATTGAAAGCAAAAAAATTATTATATTCAACATCATTTATAACATTTTTGATATTTTTTACTATATCTTTAATTTAGAAGGGGGAAAAGTTGGATTTACACGGGGGAAATATTTATAAATTATTAAGAAATGGAAAGGAAGATATTTTAGATTACAGTTCTAACATCAATCCTTTTGGAGTTCCAGAAACTTTAAAAAAAAGTATTTTAGAAAATCTGGATATTTTAGAAAAATATCCAGATATAAATTATGTGGGATTAAAAAAAAGTATAGGGGACTATAATAATATATCAAAGGATAATATTATAGTAGGAAATGGAGCTACAGAAATTTTATTTTTGTATATGAAAGCTTTAAAACCTAAAAAAGTCTTAATAGTTTCTCCTACTTTTGCAGAATATGAAAGATCTTTAAAAGATCTTGATGCTGAAATTAGTTTTTTTAAACTTGATGAAGTTAATAATTTTATACTGGATATGGAAAAGTTAAAACAAGAAGCTACAAGTTATGATTTACTAGTTTTATGTAATCCAAATAATCCAACTGGAAGTTTTATGGGAAAAGAAGAATTATTAAAACTTAATAATCATTTGGAAAAAGTTAAAACAAGAATATTCATAGATGAATGTTTTATTGAATTTATAGATGATTGGGAGAATAAAAGCTTAATAAATTTAAAAAGTGATAATATATTCATACTTAGAGCATTAACCAAGTTTTTTGCTCTTCCTGGTATAAGATTAGGTTATGGAATTACTTATGATTATAATATTCTAAACAAAATAGAAAATATAAGGGAGCCTTGGAGTGTAAATGCCTTTGCTGATTTAGCTGGAAAGATAATATTAAAAGATACTCAGTATATAGATAAAACTAAAAAATGGATATTAGAGGAAAAAATATGGTTTTATGAAAAATTAAAAGAAATAAATAAAATAAAAGTTTATAGAAGTAACTCAAATTTTATATTAGTTAGGCTAGAGGAAATCAGAGCAGAAATTTTTTGTAAACTAATGATAGAAAAAGGAATATTAGTGAGAAACGCTTCAAATTTTAGATTTTTAGATGACAAATATGTAAGATTTGCCATAAAAGATAGAGAAAAAAATAGAAAGGTTTTAAAAATAATAAAAGAGGTATTAAAATGAGAGGATTTTTAATAGCAGGAGTAAGAAGTGGAGTTGGTAAAACTACTATAGCTATGGGATTAATGAAATGTTTTAAGAATGTTTCTCCTTTTAAAGTTGGCCCAGATTATATTGATGGTAAGTTTCATGAATATGTTACTTCAAATAAAAGTTATAATTTAGATTATATTTTAATGGGTGAAAAGGGAATAAAAAGAACATTTTTAAAAAATTCAAAAGAAATTTCAATTGTTGAAGGGGTAATGGGCTTATATGATGGAAGAGGTGTTGAATTAGACAATGGAAGTTCAGCTCATATAGGTAGAATACTTGATTTACCAGTGATACTTGTAGTTGACGGAAGAAAGATAAGCACCAGTATTGCAGCTGAAGTTTTAGGATACAGAGATTTAGATAGAAGGGTAAAATTAAAGGGAGTTATTATTAATAAAATATCTAGTAAAAAAACTTATGATATTTTAAAAGAATCAATAGAAAAATATTGTGATATTAAGTGTATTGGTTATATGCTAAATATTGAAAATATAGGGATAGAAGAAAGACATTTAGGTCTTATGCAAGCACAAGAAATAAAGGATTTAGATATTAAAGTTGAAAAAATTAGTAAACAAATGAAAGAGACCATAGACTTAGATTATATATACAATATTTCAAAAATAAAAGAAATGAAAGACAATTTTTTCTTACAAGAAATAATGGAAAAGAAAAAGAATGAATACACTGGGATGAAAATTGCAATAGCAAAGGATGAGGCTTTTTCATTTTATTATAATGATAATATAGAATTTTTAGAAGAACTAGGTATTGAAATAATTTATTTCTCCCCTGTTCATGATAAAAAAATACCAAAAGATATTAACATGCTATATTTTGGAGGGGGATATCCTGAAAATTATTCTAAGGAACTATCTGAAAATAAAAGTATGATTAATTCAATAAGGGATTTTTTTAATAAAAATGGAGTTATATATGGAGAGTGTGGAGGATTTATATATTTATCTGATACCCTAGAAACTTTAGATGGTAAGAAGTATGATTTTGTTGGAATATCTGGTAGTAATATAAAAATGAAAAATAGATTAAATATAAAAAGATTTGGATATATTGATATAGAATATAATGGAAAATTTAAGGGTAGAGGTCATGAATTTCATTATTCAGAGATAATAAGTTCAGATGAAAATATAAGAAAAGAATTTAAGATAAGAAAACCAGATGGTAGAAATTGGACTTGTGGATTTCATGTTAAAAATGTTTTATGTGGCTATCCTCACATTCATTTTTTCAAAAGCCAAGATATAATTTTTGATTTATTAAATAAAGCAAAGGAGTCAAAATGAAAAAATATATTAAAATTCCTGAAAGTATAGAAAAAAAAAGTTTTCAAATTATAACTGAAGAGTTAGGAGAAAGAGGGAATAATTTCACAGAGGAAGAACTTAAAATTGTAAAAAGAGTAATTCATACAACAGCTGATTTTGAATATGCTGATTTAATAAAGTTTATAAATAATCCTATTTCTCAAGGAAAAAAAGCCTTAGAATTAGGATGTAAAATATATTGTGATACAAATATGATTGTTAATGGATTAAGCAGAAAAATTTTAGAAAAATTTAATTGTGAAGCCTATTGTTTAGTAAGAGATGAACAAGTTGCTAAAGAAGCAAAGGAAAGAGAAGTTACTCGTTCTATTGTTGGAATAGAAAAGGCTGCAAAGGAAAAAGAAACGAAAATATTTTTAATAGGAAATGCTCCAACAGCTTTGTATAAATTAAAAGAGATGATTGTTAGTGGAGAAATTGAAAAACCATTATTAGTGGTTGGAGTTCCTGTTGGATTTGTCGGAGCTGCAGAAGCAAAGGAGAATTTTAAAGATACAAATATTCCATATATAACAATTGATGGAAGAAAGGGAGGGAGTACTGTAACAGTATCAATTCTTCATGGAATACTGTATCAATTGTATAAAAGAGAGGGATTTTAATGGGAAAAAAACTAAAATCTGGTTATACAACAGGTAGCTGTTGTACAGCAGCTATAATTGCAGGGCTAAACTATCTGTTAGATGATAGAAAATTAGAAAATGTTCAGCTACAGTCTTTAAATAACAAAAAGATAAATATTCCTATTTCAAGGTTAAGAAAGAGAAATAATTTTGTAACTTCCTCAGTAAAAAAATATTCAGGGGATGATCCTGATGTAACTGATGGAATTGAAATTTTTGTAAGAATAAAAAAAGTAACGAAATTAAAAAAAGATAGTGCAGGTTATATAATTGGAAACACTCTTATTACTTGTGGAAGAGGGATTGGGAAAGTTACTAAAAAAGGTCTTAGATGTGAAGTCGGGAAATATGCAATTAATCCAGGACCTTTAAAGATGATGGAACTAGCTATAGAATCAATATTAGATGACAAAAATGATCTTTATTTTGAAATAAAAATATATATTCCAGAGGGTTTGGAAAAAAGCAAAAAAACTTTTAATCCTAAATTGGGAATAGTTGGGGGAATTTCAATTTTAGGTTCCACAGGAATTTTAAATCCAATGAGTGAAGAGGCTTTGAAAGATTCTTTATATATTGAGATGAAGGTATTAAAAGAAAATAGCGATAAGGATTATGTGGTATTTGTTTTTGGAAATTATGGAAAGAAATATTGTGAAGAAATAGGATTACAGGCTTCTAATTTAATAGTAATTAGTAACTATATTGGATATATGTTAGAAGTAGCTGAAGAATTAGGATACAAAAAAATAATTCTTGTGGGGCATATTGGAAAAGGAGTAAAAATAGCTGGTGGAATTTTCAATACTCATAGTAAAGTAGCAGATGCTAGAATGGAAATTATGGGAGCAAACGCTTTTTTAAATGGGGAATCAAAGGAAAATGTCATGAATATATTAAACTCTAATACAGTTGAAGAAGCTTGTAATTATATAGAAAAAAAAGAATTTTTTTATAAAATTTCAAATAAAATTTCAGAAAAAATAAAAAATTATTTAAAAACAAATGTTATAGAGTGTGAAGTATTGTTATTTTCTTTTAAAGAGGAAATATTAGGTTACAGTGATAATTTTTATAAATTAGTTGAAGAGGTAAAAAAATGAGTATAGATATTGTAGGTTTAGGTGTGGGAAATTTAGATTATATAACTGGAATAGCTAAAAAAAAATTAATTGCTTCAGATATAATTATAGGGGGAGAAAGACAACTAAAGGATATTTCTCCCTTATTAACATTTCAAGAACTATATACATTGAAAAAATTAGCTCATATGAAGGACTATGTGGATAAAAACATAGAGAAAAAAATATGTTTTATTGTTTCTGGGGATACAGGTTTTTACAGTTTAGTTTCATATTTAAGAAGATTTTATGAAAAAGAAATTGAAAATATTATCCCAGGGATTTCATCCTTTCAATATTTGTTTTCAAAAATAGGTGAAACTTGGGAATATTATAACTTATATAGTATGCATGGAAGGAAATTAGATTTCATTAGCAAACTAGATAAAAGTAAAAAAGGAATAGTATTATTAACAGATAAGAATAATACTCCTAAACATATTGGAGAGATACTATACGAAAAGGAATATTTTAATATTGAAATGATTATAGGAGAAAATTTATCCTATGACAATGAAAAAATAGAAAGATTTAAAATTAATAATTTAAAAGAATACATAAGGGACTATGAAATGAATGTATTAATTTTAAAAAAGGAGTAATATGCATATTAAAGATGAAGAGTTTATAAGGGGAAAAATCCCAATGACAAAGGAAGAAATTAGGATGATTTCAATAGGAAAACTAGATTTAAAGAAAGATTCTATTTTAATAGATGTTGGAGCAGGAACAGGAAGTATAGGAATAGAAGCTGCTACCTATTTAGAAACTGGAAAAGTTTATGCTGTTGAAAAAAAAGAAATGGCTGTTAATTTCATTAGGGATAACATGGAAAAATTTAAAATTAATAATTTAGAAATAATTCATGGAAATGCTCCTGAAGATTTAAAAATAAAAAAATTCAATAGAATGTTTATTGGAGGTTCTTCTAATAACATGGAAGGAATAGTAGATTATTTTATAAAACATTCTGAAAATAATAGTATATTAGTTATAAATACTATTGCTCTTGAAACTTTAAGTGAAGTTTTAAAAATTTTAAAGGAAAAAAAAGAAATATTGAAAGATATTCAAATTATAAATGTAAGTATTTCCAAAAATAAAAACATAGGGGATTATACTATGATGACTGGAGAAAATCCCATATATATAATAAGTGCTAAAAAATAAAAAGATAGAGAGGTAAAAAATGAATAAATTTTATGGGATAGGTGTTGGGGTTGGAGATCCAGAGATGCTTACAATAAAAGCAGTAAATATATTAAAGAAAATAGATATAGTTTTAATTCCAAATGCAGGAAGAAATTTTAAGAGTACAGCCTATAATATAGCAAAGGAATATTTGAAAAAAGATGTTAAATTGGTAAATGTTGAATTTTCAATGAATCCTAAATTAGATGAGAGAAAAAAAGAAAGGAAAAAGAATGCAGAAATAGTGGAAAAATATTTAAAGGACAATAAAAATGTAGCATTTTTAACTATAGGAGATCCTATGGTTTATAGTACATACATATATTTGTTGGAAAATATATCCTCAAAATATGAAGTTCAGACAATTTCTGGAATTTCTTCTTTCTCAGATCTTAGTTCAAGATTTAATATTCCTCTAGTAATTGGGAATGAAACTTTAAAGATATTACCTTTACATAAAAATTGTAATATAAAACAAGAGATAGATGGAATAGATAATGTTGTAATAATGAAGGTTTCTTTAAAATTTAAGGAATTAAAAAAAGTTTTAAAGGAAACTGGAAACGAGAATAATGTTATTTTAGTTTGTGAATCAGGAAAAGAAAAAGAAAGAGTGTATTTTAATTTAGATGAATTAGATGAAAATAATATACCTTATTTTTCAACTCTTTTATTGAAAAAAGGAGGAATAGAACAATGGAAAAAGTTTATTTTATAGGGGCAGGACCTGGAGATCCAGAATTAATAACAGTAAAGGGTCAAAAAATTATAAAAGAAGCAGACATAATAATTTATGCAGGTTCATTAGTAGCTAGAGAAATTATAGAGTGCCATAAACCAGAAGCAAAAATATATAATAGTGCTAAAATGAATTTAGAAGAGGTAATGGAAACAACAATAAATAATGTGAAAAAAGGGAAAAAAGTAGCCAGGGTACATACAGGGGATCCCTCTATTTTTGGAGCTCATAGGGAACAAATGAATATATTAGAAGAAAATAATATTGAGTATGAAGTAATCCCAGGGGTAAGTTCATTTTTAGCTTCAGCAGCAGTGTTAAAAAAAGAATTTACATTGCCAGATGTTAGCCAAACTGTTATTTGCACAAGGATGGAAGGAAGAACTCCAGTTCCAGAGAATGAATCTCTAGATAAGTTAGCTTCACATAAATGTTCAATGGCAATTTTTTTATCAGTACATATGATAGAAAATGTGGTTGAGAAATTATTAAAGCATTATGAAAAGAATACTCCAATTGCAGTTGTTCAAAAAGCAACATGGAAAGATCAAAAAATTGTAGAAGGAACTTTGGAAAATATAGCTAAATTAGTTGAAGAAGCAAACATAACTAAAACAGCTCAAATTTTAGTAGGAAATTTTTTAGGAAATAAATATTCAAAATCTAAGTTATATGATAAATATTTCACCCATGAATTTAGAAAGGGAATAAAAAAGGAAGAGTTATGAAAATAGCTGTTATATGTGTTACTGAAAAAGGGCTATCCAAGAGTTATGAGATAAAAAAAGAAATAGAATGTGATATATACACAATTTCTAAATTGAAAGAAAATGGAACTAAGCTAATAGAAAATTCATTATCAGATACTTATAGAGAAATTTGCTTAAAATACAATGCATTTATTTTTATAACTTCAACTGGGATTGCTGTTAGAGTTATAAGCCCATATTTAAAGGGAAAGGATAAGGACCCTGCAGTATTAGTTGTTGACCAAGAGGGGAATTTTGTAATTTCACTTTTATCAGGACATTTAGGTGGAGCAAATGAATTAACTAGTAAAATTGCAAAAATACTAAAATCCATACCTGTGATTACAACAGCATCAGATATTTCTGGAAAAATAGCAGTGGATACTATTGCTATGAGAATTAATTCTAAGATAGAGGATTTAGAATCAGCTAAAAAAGTAACTAGTTTAATAGTTGCAGGGGAAAAAGTTCAGCTAAAGGTTCCACATAATATAACATCTTATAATCCAAGTGGGGTAATTATTGTGAGTAATAGAGAAAAAATAGAAATTTCAAAAATAATTCCTAAAAATTTAATAGTGGGTATAGGGTGCAAAAAAGGGAAAACTAAAAATGAGATAATAGATGCAATTAAGGATAGCTTTAAAAAAAATAATTTATCTTTACAAGGGATAAGGTTTTTTGCTACAATAGACATTAAAAAAAATGAAAAAGGAATAATAGAAGCAGCTAAAAGTTTTGAAAAAGAATTAAAAATAATAAATAAAGAAGATATAAAGTTAGTTCATAGGAAATTTAAAGGATCTGAGTTTGTATTTAAGTCAGTTGGAGTTTACAGTGTTTCAGCACCATCAGCATATTTAGCTTCAAATAAAAAAGGGAAATTATTAGTTGAAAAATTAAAATATGATGGAATTACACTTTCAATATTTGAGGAGGAAACAAGTGATAGGAAAGATTTATGTGATAGGGATAGGTCCAGGTAATAAAGAAAACATGACATTTAGAGCCTATAATTCCATGGAAAAATCAGATGTAATAATAGGGCATAAAACTTATGTTTCTTTAGTGGAAAAAATATTTGAAAACAAAATTTTTATAAAGTCTTTTATGAAAAAAGAAATAGAAAGATGCGAAGAAACACTGAGACTAGCTAGAGAAGGGCAGATTGTGTCCCTAATAAGCTCAGGGGATGCTGGAGTTTATGGGATGGCAGGTATTATGCTGGAAATAGCTAGTGGCTCAGGGATAGAGGTTGAGGTTGTACCAGGGGTAACTGCTGCCACTGCCAGCGCATCTTTAGTAGGAGCTCCCATTATGCACGATAGTGTAACAATTTCTTTAAGTGACTTATTAACTGATTGGGAATTAATTAAAAAAAGAATAGAACTAGCATCTAAAGGAGATTTTGTTATTTCACTTTATAATCCTAAAAGTAAAAGTAGAACCAAGCAAATAGAAGAAGCAAGAGAGATTATGATGAAGTATAAGGATTCTAAAATTCCAGTTTTAATAGCTAGAAACGTTGGAAGAATAGGAGAAAACTATGAGATAACAGATATAGAAAATATGCTTAACTGTGAAATAAATATGTTTTCAACTGTTATAGTAGGAAATTCAAAAACCTTTGTAAAAGATGGGAAAATGATAACTCCAAGAGGATATAAGGTGGATTAAATGGATTGGATAATTGGTGGAACTAAAGATTCAAGATGCTTTCTAAAATCTTTAATAGAGTTTAGAGAAAATATACTGGTGACAACAATAAGTGAATATGGGAAAAAATTACTAGATGAATATAACTTAAAGGTAATAGTGAAAGCTATGGAAGAAAATGAAATGTTAGAATTTGTGGAGACACATAATGTGAAAAGGATATTTGATTTTACTCATCCATATGCTATAAATGTTTCCAAAAATGCTATGAAAGTTTCAAAGTATAAAAACATTGAATATTATAGGTTTAATAGAAAAACATATGAATATGATAACTGTATTGAATTTAATAGAATAGAAGAGTTAGTAGAATTTGTATCAAATTTAAATGGAAATATTTTAAGTACTTTAGGTAGCAACAGTGTAAAAAAATTTGAAAATTTAAAAAATTTAAAAAGTATTTATTTTAGGGTTTTACCAACTGTAAATGCTATACAAAAAGTTGAAAATATAGGGGTGCTGGCAAAAAATATAATTGGAATACAAGGTCCATTTACTAAAGATTTTAATTGTGTTATTTATAAGGATTATAATATAAAATATTTAATAACAAAGGAAAGTGGAGATATAGGTGGGGAAAAGGAAAAGATAGAATCAGCTTTAAAAAATAATATTACAGTAGTTATATTAAAAAAACCTCTTCTTAACTATTCTTGGGAAACTGATGATTTAAAAGTTATTTTAAAAAAATTCAAAGAAAATATAGGAGAATAAAATGAGAAAACTTTTTAAAATAGGAACCAGAGGAAGTGTTTTAGCCATAGCCCAAACAAAGATAGTAATGAATTTAATTAAAGAAAAGTTTCCAAAGTTAGAATTTCATATAAAGGAAATTATAACAACAGGAGATAAAGATTTAAGAACAAATTGGGGAAATAAAGATGTTTCTTTAAAAAATTTTTTTACTAAGGAAATAGAAAAAGAATTATTAGATGGGGAAATAGATTTTGCAGTTCACTCTATGAAAGATATGCCAAGTGTTAGTCCCAATGGATTAATTCTAGGGGGAGTTCCAAAAAGAGCAGATAATAGAGATGTATTTATATCAAAAACAGGAAAATTTTTAAAAGATTTACCTAAAAATCCAGTAATAGGGACTAGCTCAATAAGAAGAGCTAGATGTATTAAAGAATTAAGAAGGGATGCTATTATAAAACCAATTAGAGGAAATATTCATACTAGATTAAAAAAACTAAAAGAAGAAAACTTTGATGGGATTGTTTTAGCAGGAGCAGGATTAATTAGAACAGGATTAGAAGATAAAATAACAGAATACTTTAGTATAGAAGATGTGATTCCAGCTCCAGCACAGGGAGCAATATATATCCAATGTAGAGGCAATGATGCTGAGCTTTTAGAGATATTAAAAGAAATAACTGACAAAAAAACAATGGAAATAATAGAAGTGGAAAGGGAATTTTCTAAAATATTTGATGGAGGATGTCACACTCCAATGGGATGTGCTGGATATTTTGTAGGAGATGAGATTGAACTTCAAGGAATGTATTGTTCAGATAAGAACATGTATAAGAGAGTTTTTAGAGGTGGAAAAACAGATAGGAAAAAAATAGCCCATGTTTTAGCAAAGAAAATACAGGAGGATATCAGTGAAGAATAAAGGGAAGATTTATATTCTTGGAGGGGGATCTGGAGATTTTGAACTATTGACCTTAAAGGGAAAAAGATGTTTAGAAGAAGCTGATTGTGTAATTTATGATAGATTAGTAAATGATATTATTATTAGATTTTCAAATCCTAAAGCTGAAAAAATATACTTGGGGAAAAAAAATACTGAAGGTGGATTGATTCAAGAAAAAATAAATAGAACTTTAGTGGAAAAGGCACTGGAAGGTAAAACTGTAGTTAGATTAAAAGGTGGAGATCCTTTTGTTTTTGGAAGAGGGGGAGAAGAAATAGAGGAATTAATAAAAAATGAAATAGAGTTTGAAATAATTCCAGGAATAACATCAGCAATATCAGTTCCAGAATATGCAGGAATACCAGTGACTAATAGAGGAATAGCAAAGTCATTTCATGTGTTTACAGGTATGACAGCAAAAAATAATCCATATCATGATTTTAAAAGTATAGGAAAATTAGAAGGAACTTTAATATTTTTAATGGGAGTAAAAAACTTAGAGCTTATTTCAAAGGAATTAATAAAAAATGGTAAAAATCCATCAACTCCAGTTGGGATTATTGAAAATGGATGTACAGGAAAACAAAGAACAATAAAAGGGACATTGAAAGATATATATCAATTGGCAAAAAATGAAAATATAAAACCTCCAGCAATTATAATTATAGGGGAAGTTGTAAATAAAAGAAAAGATTATAAATGGTTTGAGGATAAACCTTTATTTGGAAAAACTGTTTTAGTTACAAGGGAGGAAAGGTTAGGAAATGAATTTTGCAAAAAAATAGAAAAAAATGGTGGAAAGTCAATACTCCTTCCAATGATAAGTTTAAAAAATAATTTAAATAAATTTTCCTATGATGAATTGAGAAAATATAAAGGATTAATGTTTAATTCACCAAATGGAGTAAAGTTCTTTTTTGACAATTTAGACGACATAAGGAAATTAGGGAATATAAAAATAGGTGTTGTTGGGGATAGGACAAGGGAAGAGCTAGAAAAATATAAAATAAAGGCAGATATTATGCCAAAAAATTATTTAGGGTTGGAATTAGCTAAAGAAATGTCAAAGGTTACAGAAAAGGAAGACAAAATTTTAGTAGTCACTTCAGATATATCCCCTTTGGGAGAAGAAGAATTAAAATTGAAATTTAATAGAGATTTTAAAATTTTAAAGGCATATAAAAATATGTCATTAAAAGTAGAAAAAAATAAATTAACAGAAGTAATTTCCAAAGTTGATTATATAACTTTTTTTAGTGCATCAGCGGTAGAAAACTTTATAAAATGTTTGGAAAATGACTTATGTTCTTTAAAAAATACAAAAATAATAACCATAGGACCCTTAACATCAAAAAAATTAAAAAATATAAAAAAAGAAAATATAATACAACCAGATATATATACAGGAGATGAGATGATAAAAATTATGTATGACTTAAATAAATAAAAAAAAGCTTGAAAAAAGTTACCAAAAAAACTATACTTTTAATATAAAGCTATTGAGAAATTAGTATTAAAAATTGATTATTTTTTAATTTCATCAAAATTAAGGAGGATTACAAATGGAAGAAGTAGTTACAATTGAAATGATTAAAGAGGCAGCAGAAACAATAAAAAGTTCAATAAAGAGAACTCAAACGCTAGAGTGCCCAAGTTTGTTTGAAAAAACAGGGAATAAAGTTTTTTTAAAATTAGAAAATTTACAAAAAACAGGTTCTTTTAAGATAAGAGGAGCTATGAATAAGATAATGAATCTTACAGATGAAGAAAAATCTCATGGAGTAATTGCTTCTTCTGCTGGTAATCATGCTCAAGGAGTAGCTTTAGGAGCTACAGCTTTAGGAATAAAATCTACTATAGTTATGCCAGGGACAGCTCCATTTTCAAAAGTAATTGCTACAAAAGCCTATGGTGCAGAAGTAGTTCAAGTGGGAACAGTTTATGATGATGCCTATAAAAAAGCTTGTGAAATACAAAAAGAAACAGGGGCTACATTTATTCATCCATTTGATGATCCATATGTAATAGCAGGACAAGGTACAATTGGTCTTGAAATATTAGAAGATATTGATGATATAGATATAGTTTTAGTACCTATTGGAGGAGGAGGAATTTGTTCTGGAATAGCCAAAGCAATTAAAACTTTAAAACCTTCAACTAAAATAATAGGTGTGGAACCAGCTAATGCAGCTTCAATGATGGAAGCTGTTAGAGAAGGACATCCTTGTACTATAAAAACATCTCCAACAATAGCTGATGGTATAGCAGTTGCAAGAGCAGGGGACTTAACTTGTAGAATGATATCAGAATATGTGGATGAAATAGTTACAGTTACAGAAGGTGAAATAGCTACAGGAATTTTATATTTACTTGAAAAAGGTAAGATTTTAGCAGAGGGGGCAGGGGCTTCCACAGTAGCTGCAGTTTTGTCTGGAAAAATAAAGGAAAAAAATAAAAAAGTCTGTTGTGTAATATCTGGTGGAAATGCAGATATTACTGCAATTGAAAGAATAATAAATGCAGCTTTAATCCACGAAGGAAGAAAAGTTGAAATAAATGTTGAATTATTAGATAAAGCAGGGGAGTTAGAAAAGTTATTAATGATATTAAGTGAAAATAAAGCGAATATACTAAGAATAAATCAATCTATGTATAGAGCAGATGCTAAGATGAATTCTCAAGTAGCAACAATAGCAATAGAATGTAAAGATGCTACTCATAGAGATGACATTATTGCTAAAATAAAATCAGCTGGATATAATTTAATGAAATAAATTTAAAAAATTTGTCTTTTTAATAAAATTTTAGTATTATATAGTTATAAAATTAAAAAAAGGACGGATTTTATGAAAAAGATTATATTTATTTTATATATTATTTTACAAAATCTAATTTTTGCTTATGATTTTCCAATGAAAGATCCATACATAGCAACAGTGGTAGGAACTTCAAAAATGATGACTCAAGGAATAAGAGAAAAGATTCCAGTGGAAGTACATCGTATGGAAATGATAAAAACTAGAGATATTCCAGAAAATTTAAAGTATCAAGAAAAATATAAGTTTTCTTTAGCATTACAAAACAAAAAAGCACCTTTGGTCTTTATTTTATCAGGAACAGGGTCTTCTGCAACTTCAATTAAAACAAGATATTTTGAGAGAATATTTTATACAGCAGGATACCACGTAGTAGGAATTTCATCAGTTATGAATTCTAACTCCGTGGTTTCTTTGTCGTATAATAAAATGCCAGGAAATTTAGTGGTAGATGGAGTTGATTTGTATAGAGCAATAAAGAATATAAGTAAATATGTTGAAACTAGAACAAAGGTTGAAGATTATAACTTGGTAGGATATAGTTTAGGGGGGACTCATTCAGCAGTACTAGGCTTTATAGACGAAAAAGAAAAATATTTTAATTTTAACAAAATTTTTGTTATAAATCCAGCAGTTAATTTATATGATTCTGCAAAGCTTTTAGATGTTATGTTTGATAAATTAACAAACAAAAATATTGAAGTTATGTTAAGAAGAATGGATGAGTTAGTTGACGAATTATCTAAATATGAAGATAAAATAGATATGAAGAATCCAGAAAAAATATTTAAAAAATTGAAAATAAGTAGGGATGATTTAAAATTAGGAATAGGTTTTGTATTTAGACTTACATCAATAGATATTAATTTTCTATCAGATGCCCTAAATAAAAGAAATATATATAGTGAGGGAAAAATTTCCAAATATGAAGATATGACTAAATATTTTAAAGAAATAAAATTTTCAAATTTTGAAGATTATGTTGATAGAGTAGCTTATCCATACTATAGAGAATTATATGGAGATAAGTTAACTTTAAATAAAGTTAAGGAAATGTCAGATTTAAAGAGTATTGATAATTATTTGAAAAATTCCAAGAATATTTATGTTGTAACAAATAGAGATGAACTAATATTAACAAGCAAAAATATCAAGTATTTGGAAAAAACTTTTAAAAATAAAATTAAAGTTTATCCTTGGGGTGGACATTGTGGAAATATGTTCTATCAAGAGAATGTGGATTATATGCTAAATATAATGAAGGAGAAATAATATGGTTGATAAAAAAAACAAAATCCTAATAATTTTTTTAGCATGTTTGAGTTTTTCTTGTTCATCTTTAAAAACAGGTTATAGATATGGAAAGATAGAAAAAGTAAAGTATATTGAAGAGATAGATTATGACAAGGAAATATTCTTTGGGGGTAATGATAAATTTGGTCCTTTGAATAGAAGAATATATTATTTTAATGGGATGTTTGATAGGTATGTATCCTATCCTGTAATAAGCAAATATGAATATTATACTCCTAATTTTATTAGACGGGGAATTGAAAACTTTTTTTCAAATTTCAGAGAAATTTCCACTGGAATAAATCAATTTTTACAATTAAGATTTTATGATGGAATGGAGACAACTTTTAGATTTGCTATAAATACCACAATTGGAATTGGTGGATTATTTGATCCAGCATCAAAAATAGGTTTGTTAAAACATAGGGAAACTTTTGGAAGAACCTTAGCTTATTATGGTGTTGGCTCAGGTCCATATTTAGTTGCACCTTTCTTAGGACCTTCTAATGTGAGAGATTTAAGTTCTTATGCTATAAATACATATGGATTAAATGAAATAGGAGTATATGATTATCTAGGTATGGATTTAACAGATCCATATGCAATATTATTGATGGGATTAGATACGAAACAAAATATAGGAATATATTTTATGGATACAGACTATGTTTTTGAGTATGAATATTTTAGATACTTAAATAAAAAGTATTTAGATGTACTAGATGAAAAAAATAAATATTATTCAAAAGGAAAGGGAATATAATGAGAATATCAATACTAGGAAGTGGAAGTGGAGGAAATGCTACTTTTATAGAAATTGATGGAATTAAAATACTTGTTGATGCAGGATTTAGTGGTAAAAAAATCAACGAAAGATTATTAGAAATAAAAGAGGACATAAGTAAGATAGAAGGTATTTTAATTACACATGAACATATTGATCATATTCAAGGAGCAGGAATAATTTCTAGGAAATATAATTTAAAAATCTATATTACAAAGGAAAGTTATAATGTATGTGAAAAAAAACTTGGAAAAATAAAACCTGAGAATTTAATATTTATTGATATAAATGAAATTATTTTTAAAAATAAAGTTAGAGTGAAACCCTTTGATGTAATGCATGATGCAGCAAGAACTGTTGGTTTTAGAATGGAAGGAATAATTTCTAAGAAAGTTTTGAGTATTTCTACAGATATAGGATATATAGATAATAGAGTTAGAGAATATTTTAAAAATTCAGATATAATAGTAATTGAATCAAATTACGATTATCAAATGTTAATGGGATGTGATTATCCTTGGGATCTAAAGGATAGGGTTAAAAGTAGAAATGGTCATCTTTCAAATAATGATGCTGCTAAATTTATATGTGAAACATACAATAAGAAATTAAAAAAAGTATATTTAGCCCATGTGAGCAAAGATAGTAATACCAGAAAAATTGTTTCAGAGACTATATCTAATGAATTAAATAGATTAAAGATAAAAGTACCTGTGGAAATAGCAAGTCAAGATATAGTAACTAAATTATATAAAATTTAGGAGGATTCATGAATAAAGAGGAATTATGGGAAGAATTAAAGTTTGAAATAGGAAATTTAGAAGGATTAAAAAATTCAACAGAACAAGAAGTTCTTTTAGGGAGCGGAAATAAGAATAGTAAAATTTTATTTATAGGAGATGACAGTAAGCTTTATGAAAATGAGGATCTAAAATTTGAAATAGGTTCCAGTGGAGAATTTTTAATTAAACTTTGTGATTTAGCTGAGATTTCCCCAAAACATTATTTTATAACAACATTAACTAAACAAAAATCAAAATTTAGAGATTTATATGAAGAGGAACAATTAAAACTTCTTGAATTATTGGATATGGAAATAGCTTTAATTTCTCCTAAGATAATTATATTTTTTGGACAAAGCGTAGCAGAGGCTATTTTAAAAAGAGAAGTAAATATGAATAATGAAAGGGGTAAATTTTTCAAATGGAAGGGTAGTATAGAATTTTTAATAACCTATGATGTGGAATATATAAAAAAAGTTAGAGAAAATACAGGAAGGAAGTCCAAAGCAGCCTTGGATTTTTGGAAAGATTTACAAAGTATAAAAGAGAGAGCAGATGATATTTATGGATAAAAAAAATTTAAGATTAAAAGTTAGGAAAATTAGAGAAAATTTATCTATTGAAGATAAGAAAAAAATGAGTAAAATTATTATAAATAATTTTTTAAAATTGGAAGAGCTTAAAAAATCTAAAATAATAATGAGCTATATGGATATGAAAAATGAAGTTGAAACTAGAGAACTTAATAAAAAACTTGAAAATTTAGGTAAAACAATTTTATTACCTTCAATAGAGGATGGAATGATAAAAGTCTATAAAGATGACGGACATTATAAAATCAGCAAATTAGGAGTATCAGAACCCTATGCAAATGAATATAATGGAAAAATTGATCTAATCCTAGTTCCAGGAATTGTATTTAATTCAAAGGGTGATAGAATAGGATTTGGTAAAGGATACTATGATAAATTTTTATCTAAAAATATTTATAAAAATACTGTAAAAGTATCAATGATTTATGATTTTCAATTAATTGAGGATTTTTCAGGAGAAGAATTCGATGAGAAAATAGATATATTAATCAAAGAAAGCAACATTTTAAAAATTCCAAATATTGAAAAATAAAAGTTGTTATGGTATCATATAAAATAGATATATTTTTAAATTAGGAGGGATATTTGTGTCAGGACATAGTAAGTGGAATAATATTCAACATAGAAAAGGAGCTCAAGATAAAAAAAGAGCTAATTTATTTACCAAATTAGGTAAAGAATTAACTATAGCAGCTAAAGAAGGTGGGGGAGATGCTAGTTTCAACCCTAGACTAAGATTAGCTGTGGAAAAAGCAAAAGCAGGTAATATGCCTAAAGATATACTAGAAAGAGCTATAAAAAAAGGAACTGGAGAACTAGAAGGTGTAGATTATCAAGAAATAAGATATGAAGGATATGGACCATCAGGAACAGCTTTTATAGTTGATGTTGTAACTGATAATAAGAATAGATCAGCTTCAGATGTAAGAAGTACTTTTTCTAAAAAAGGTGGAAACTTAGGATCTGATGGAGCTGTTGCTTGGATGTTTAATAAAAAAGGAGAAATTATTATTTCTTCAGACCAAGTTAAAGATTCAGAAGAATTTATGATGGAAGTTTTAGAAGCTGGAGCAGAAGATATAATTGAAGAAGATGGAGAATATCAAGTGATAACTGATCCTACAGATTTTAGAAGTGTTTTAGATTCCTTAACAGAAGCTGGTTATAAATATGAAGAAGCTGAAGTTACTATGTTACCAGAAAATAAAGTTAATGTAACTGATTTAGCTATTGCTAAAAAAGTTTTAGCTTTGTATGAAACTTTAGATGATTTAGATGATGTTCAAGAAGTTTATTCAAATTTTGATATCCCAGAAGAAATTCTAAACCAAATAGATTAAAGAACATTAGAAAACTTTCTAAATATTTTATATTTAGGGAGTTTTTTTTATGGACAAAAATAAATATTGTGTTAAAATAGGTTATCCCTTACAATTATAGGAGGAAGTATGGAAATTTTAGGATTGATAGCGGCTATTCTAACAACAGTATCATTTTTGCCACAAGTCATACAAGTGGTTAAAACTAAAAATACTAAAAGTATTTCACTTGGTATGTATTTAATGTTTGTTTTAGGAGTTGTATTATGGGCGATATACGGCTTTTTAATGAAAGACAGACCTGTTTTTATAGCTAATCTAATAACTTTTTGTTTATCTTTTATTATCTTGATATATAAATTAAAAGAAGTTAAAGATATTAAAAAAGATTAAAAGAGCCTATGATAGTTATATCATTTATAAAATTTTAAAAAACAAGGTGGAAATTATTTTTTGATTTTCACCTTGTTTTTATTTTAAGATTTAGGGACTAAATGATTCTAAGTTTGCATTTTCCTCCAATTAAATTTATAGTTAATTTTATTGGGTAGATATATTTATTTTTTAAGTTTAGTATTTAAGCTCCTAATTTTATTGATAGTATCATTTTAGATACTATATAACAAAAAAGTGAGTACTTGTAATTTAATAGTATTAGGGTATAATTATATTATATAGTATATATGCAAATAACTAGAAACTGAAACAAGCAGAAGGCAGAGAAATTTTTAAAATAAACAGTAATGGAGGAAGTAAAGTGGAAAATGAAGTTCTTAAATTAATAAGAAAGAGAAGAAGTACAAGAAAATATTCTAATAGGAGCTGAGAGCATGGGGTTAGGAGCGGTATGGATAGGACTTGTTAAATTCTTATTTACAATTGATGAAGAGGTAAATAAAATGAATTTGCCAGATGGCTATGAACCATTTTATGCTGTAGCTATAGGGTATAAATCAAATGATATCTCATTAGAACCATTAAAAAGAAATCAACAAGTTGTTAATTACATTAGATAAAAATGAAATTTTAAATAAAAGGAGTATAAAATGTTAAATTTTAATTATAATATACCAACAAAAATATTTTTTGGTAGAAATAAAATAGAAGTTCTTGCAAGAGAAATAAAAAATTATGGTAATAAAGTATTGTTTGTTTATGGGGGTAGAAGTATAAAAAGAAACGGACTATATAATAAGATTACTAATATTTTAAATGAAAATAATATTAATTTTTGGGAATTAGGGGGAGTAGATCCTAATCCAAGATTGTCAAGTGTAAAAAGTGGGATTAAATTATGTAGAGAAAATAAAATAGAACTAATACTTGCAGTTGGTGGTGGAAGTACAATTGATTGTGCAAAGGTTATAGGTGCAGGGTATTACTATGATGGAGATGCTTGGGATATTGTAATGGATTCTAGAAAGATAAAAAAAGTTCTTCCCATTGCAAGTGTTCTTACATTAGCTGCCACAGGTTCTGAAATGGATTCAGGAGCAGTAATAACTAATATGGAAACAAATGAAAAAATTGCAACTATACACGATGGGATGGCTCCAAAATTTTCAATATTAGATCCAACATATACTTTTTCAGTTCCAAAAAATCAAACTGCAGCAGGAGTAGCAGATATAATGAGTCATATTTTCGAAGTATATTTTAGTAATACTAAAGAAGCTTATTTACAAAATAGAATGGGGGAAGCTCTGTTGAAAACTTGTATAAACTATGGGAAAAAAGCCATTGATTGTCCTGAAAATTATGAAGCAAGATCAAATTTAATGTGGACTGCGAGTCTTGCTATAAATGGTCTTTTAAGTTATGGAAAAGAAACTGAATGGAGTGTTCATGCAATGGAACATGAATTAAGTGCATTTTATGATATTACCCATGGAGTTGGTTTGGCTATATTGACACCTTATTGGATGGAGTATGCTTTAAATGGTTTTACAGTAGATAAATTTGTTGAATATGGGGTTAATGTATGGGGACTTGACGCTAATGATGAAAAATATGAAATAGCACATAATGCCATAAGAAAAACAAGGGAATATTTTAATTTGTTGGGAATGCCTTCTTCATTAAAAGAAGTAGAAATAGATGATGAAAAATTGGAAAAAATGGCAAAACAGGCTACTATAAGGGGAAAATTAGGAAATTTCAAAGTATTGGAAGCAGAGGATGTATTAAATATCTATAAATCAGCTTTATAATGAGGATTAAGTTTAAAAAAAATAAAAATTAAATTTAAAATAAGGTAGAAATTAATTATTAATTTCTACCTTATTTTTATTAAGCTTTTAGACCTTTAATTAATAGTTCTGCTGTTTTAGAATTAGTAGCAACAGGAATTTTATGAACATCTGATAAACGTATTAGAGCTTGCACATCTGGTTCATGTGGCATGGCAGATAGAGGATCTCTAAAAAAGAAAACAGCTAAAATATTCTCGTTAGCTATTTCAGCTCCAACTTGTTGATCTCCACCCATTGGGCCAGATAAATATCTAACAACATTTAAATCAGTAGCTTGAATAATTCTAGTTCCAGTTGTTCCTGTTCCAACAAGTTCATATTGTGAAAAAAAATCTTTATGTTTTTTTACAAAATCAACTAATTCATCCTTTTTTTTGTCATGAGCAATTAAAGCAATCTTTTTTTCCATTTTTCCTCCTAAAAATTAACAAATTTCTAATTTTATATTTTTTTCTTTTAAAAAATCAACATATTCTTTTGGAGCAAAATCAGTTAATAAAAAATCAATGTCTGAAAATTGTGCATATGTAACAAGACCTAAAGAAGAAAATTTAGAACTATCCATAAGTAAAAATATTTCAGAACTTTGATTAATAGCTGTTTCTTTAACTCCAGATTCTTTTATAGAAGCATTTGTAATACCAATATTCATAGCAACTCCAGTAGTTGCCATAAAAGCTTTTTGTATATTTAAATTTTTTAAAAAATCAATTGATTCTTGCCCTACAAAGGAATTTACAGCTCTGTCAAGAGAACCTGATAAAGCTATTATTTTAATATTTGCATAGGGCAGAGCTTGAATTATAAAATTCAAATTATTTGTAAAAACTGTAACAGATTTATTTTTTAAACCATCAACCATATGAACAGTTGTGGTTCCAGAATCAACGTATATAATATCATTATCATTGACAAATTCACTTGCTTTTAAAGCAATTTTAGATTTCAAATTTTGATTAATTATTTTTCTTTCTTTAAAAGAGACTAAGGTTTCATTAGAAGCAGCTGTAACTCCTCCGTAAACTTTTTCAATAGTTCCTTTTTTTAGAATTTCTTTAATGTCTCTTCTGATAGTATTTGGCGAAACATTGAATACTTCACAAAGTTTATCCATTTTAACTGATTTTTTTTCTAGAATATATTCTTCTATTTTCTTTGTTCTTTCGTATTTCATAAGCACAACCTCTCATTTAAAATTATATTATTATTATACAACATTTTTTTTTCTTTGACAAATGATAAAAAAAATAATATAATCAAGTTGACAACAACATAATCAAAATATAATCAAAAGTTATTTTAAAGGGGGAGCAATGGCGAATATATTTCAAATTCCTAAACAAATTATAGCAGGGAAAGAGGCATTACAATTATCAAAAGTTAATTTAAAAACTTTTGGGAAAAAAGTTTTAATTGTTACAGACGATGTTATGGTTAAATTGGGAAATGTAAAAAAATTAGAAGATGTTTTAAAAGAAGTGGAAGTAGAATGTGTTATTTATTCAGGTGTAAACGGGGAACCTACAGATAAAATGGTTGAAGAAGGAATAAAAATTTACAAGGAAGAAAAATGTGAATTTTTAATAGCAATAGGTGGAGGAAGCCCAATAGATACAATGAAAGCAGTGGGAGCAATGATAACTAATCCTGGAAATATAAGGGATTATAATGGAAAAATTATAGAAAATGAGCCTCCTGTTTTAGTTGCTATTCCAACAACAGCAGGAACAGGATCAGAAGCTACAAAGGTTACTATAATAACAGATACAGAAAACAATATAAAAATGTTATTACAAGGTGGAAAACTAATACCTACTTTGGCTATAGTGGATCCTGTATTTACATTAACTGCTCCAAAGGGAATAACAGCAGCTACTGGTGTAGATGCCTTAACTCATGCAATAGAAGCTTATACTTCTAAAAAATCCTTTCCATTAACTGATACATTTGCTATATCAGCAGTTAAAAAATTATTTGATAATTTAGTAAAAGTTTATAAAGATGGTTCAGATATAAAAAGTAGAGAAATAGTTGCAACAGCTGCTACAGAAGCAGGGATTGCTTTTAATAACTCTTCAGTAACAATAGTTCATGGGATGAGTAGACCCATAGGAGCTTTATTTCATGTTCCTCATGGTTTATCAAATGCAGTATTACTTGAAAAATGTTTAGTATTCTTAAAATCAGGAGCTATAGATAAGTTAGTTGATTTATCAAAAGCCATAGGAGTTTATACTTCAGAAATGACAGATGAAGAAGCTGCTAATAAATTTATAGAAGCAGTAAGCCAATTACTTAAAGATTTAGAAATCCCAACTTTAGAAGATTTAAACATAGATAAAAATGTATTTTTTGAAAATATAGATAAAATGGCTAATGATGCGCTAGCTAGTGGAAGTCCAGCTAATACTAGAAAATCAGTGTCTCACAAAGATATTGTATCTATTTATCAAGAGTTGTGGGGATAGTATGCCTTTAGTAAAATCAAAAACATTATTGGAAAATGCTCATGCTGGAAAATATGGAGTAGGTGCTTTTAATGTGGCTAATATGGAAATGATAATTGGAGCAATTAAAGCAGCTGAAGAATTACAAGCTCCAATAATACTACAAATAGCAGAAGTTCGTTTAAACTATTCACCACTTGACTTAATAGGGCCTATGATGGTAGCAGCAGCTCAACAAGCAAGAGTTCCTGTAGCTGTCCATTTGGATCATGGGTTAACTATTGAAACAGTGAAAAAAGCATTGGATATTGGTTTCTCATCAGTTATGATAGATGGATCAAAACTTCCAATAGAAGAAAATATAAAATTAACAAAAAAAGTAGTTGAAATGGCTAAAAAATATAAGGCCAATGTTGAAGCTGAAATAGGTATTGTTGGTGGTAGTGAAGATGGGACAGAAGCAAATAAAGTAAAATATACTGACTTAAGGGAAGCTATAAGATTAGCCAAAGAAACTGGAATAGATGCTATGGCAGTGGCTATTGGAAACGCTCATGGTGTATATAAAGAAGAACCAAAATTAAATTTTGAGATACTAGAAAAAATACACGAATCAGTTGGAGATACAAGGTTAGTTTTACATGGTGGAAGTGGTATATGTGAGGAAGATTTCAAAAAAACTATAGAAAATGGTATAACAAAATTAAATGTTGCTACAGCCACTTTTTTATCAGTTTATGATAAAGTTAAAGAAAAAAATGATGAAATTACAAATTATTTTCAATTAAGCGAAGCTGAAGTAGAGGGAGCTTATTTAAACGTAAAAAAACATATAAAAATTTTTGGAACTGAGAATAAAGCTAATTAATAAAAAAAAGAGGAGATAAAAACCATTTCATGGGTAGTATCTCCTCTTTTTTAGTAAGTATTTATTTTATAAATGTTTACTTTCAAAACATATATAGTTAAACAAGGCTATTTTAATCTGAAATGACAAAATAAATTTGACAAATTTTGTAAAATATAATATACTCAAAACATGATAATGAATTAACCAAGAATAAACAAGTTATAGAACTTTTATAAGGAGGGCTTAAGGGGAAATGAAAAAAGTTAAGTTTGGAATTGTAGGATTAGGGAGATTAGGAATTAAACATGCTGAAAATATAGCTTTCGCAATTCCAGAAGCTGAATTAGTTGCAGTTTGTGGGTTAGACGATAGTATTCTTGAAAGAGTAAAAAAAGAATGGGGAGTAGAATATACATATAAAAATTATGATGAGATGATTAATAATAAAGAATTAGATGCAATATTTGTTTCATCACCATCAGGGTTACATTGTGAGCAAATTGAAAAAGCATTAAAAGCTGGAAAACATGTTTTTTCTGAAAAACCACTAGGAACAACAGTTGAAGAATGTAAAATAGCTGAAAAAGCAGTGGAAAATTATGGGAAAGATTTGATATTTATGCTTGGATTTATGAGAAGATTTGATCCATCATATAAATATGCTAAAGAAATGGTAAAAGCTGGGAAAATAGGGAAGCCTTTTATGTTTAGATCATACAGCCAAGATCCAGAATCAAGTATAGAAGGTGCGATAGCTTATGCAGGACATTCAGGTGGAGAGTTCTTAGATATGTCAGTTCATGATATTGACTTAGCAAGATGGTTTATGGAAGATGAACCTTCACAAGTATGGGCAATAGGAGGTTGTTACAAACATCCAGAGTTTGGTCAATACAATGATGGAGACAATGTTTCAGCTCTTATGAAGTTTAAAAATGGAGGAATGGGATTCTTATTTGCAGGAAGAACAGCACCTCATGGATACAATGTAGAAAGTGAGATTATAGGAACAGAAGGAATTTTAAGAATAGGAAGTGTTCCACAAAAAAATCTAGTTGAAATTCTAGATAATAGTGGAGTTAGAAAAGAATGTTCTCAAGATTTCCTAGAAAGATTTAAGGAATCATATGTTAATGAATTAAAAGAATTTGTAGATTGTGTAATAAATAATAGAAAACCTGAAGTAACAGTTTATGATGGAACTAATTGTACAAAGGTAGCTTATGCTTGTAAAGAATCATTTGAAACAGGAAAGCTAGTAGATATAAAATAGTTATCAAAAAGGGTTAAAAATTTTAGGAGGAATTAAAATGATTAAATATCAACCAAATAACAAATTGGTAAATGGATTTAATACAGTTGTAAGAGAAGAAGATCATACTCAAAATATGTTAATGGATTTTGATGTATATAAGGGTGAGAAAGGTGAAGAGCTAGAAATATATAGCTTAACTAAAGAAACTGCAGTAATCTTATTCCAAGGTGAAATTAAAATTTATTGGGAAAAAGAAGAATACCAAGCAAAAAGAGGAAATGTTTTTGATTTTGGACCTCATGTCTTACATGTTTGTAAAGATAAGAAAATTATAGTTAAATTTCTAGAAGAAACAGAAATAGGAATTCAAAAAACTACAAATGAAAAAGAATTTGAATCAAAATTATATACTCCTGAAGATTGTGTAGATAATATTTTTGGGAAAGATGGAATGGATGGAACTGCAAGAAGATTAGTTAGAGATGTATTTAAATATGAAAATGCACCTTATTCTAATATGGTAATGGGAGAAGTAATAACTTATCCAGGAAAATGGTCAAGTTATCCTCCACATTCACACACACAACCAGAGGTATATTTCTATAAATTTACTAAACCACAAGGGTTTGGAGCAGGATTTGTAGGAGAAAATGTATTTAAAATAAAGGATAATTCATCTCTATTAATTACAGGTGATTTAACACATCCTCAAACTTCAGCACCAGGTTATGGAATGTATTATTGTTGGATGATAAGACATTTGGAAAATAATCCATGGACAAAAAGAGTAGACGATGAGGCTCATACTTGGTTGTTGGATTCTAATGCTAAAATATGGCCTAACAAATAAAAAAAATATAGATTATGTTATTTTCTTGGGCGAGTATAACATAAAATAAGGAGGGGTTGTTTTGTTTACAGTAATTTCGTTTTTATTTTTCACATTTTTAGTAGCTTTCTTTTCATACCGTATTTGTAAGGGTGAAGATACAGAAACAAATGATGGTTACTTTTTAGGTGGGCGTGATTTAACAGGGGTTTTTATAGCAGGTTCTTTGATGTTAACAAATTTATCATCAGAACAGATAATAGGTCAAAATGGTATATCTTATTCTAGTTCAATAAGTGTTATAGCTTATGAAATAGGGGCAGCAGTTACACTTGTACTTTTTGCTTTAATATTTTTACCAAAATATTTAAGAGCAGGAATTACAACAGTTCCAGATTTCCTAGAAGAAAGATTTGACGGTGGATTTAGAAAAATTATTTCAATGGTATTTGTTGTAAGTTATGTTTTAACTTACTTACCGACAGTTCTTTATAGTGGAGCAATAGTATTTAATCAGTTATTTGATATTCAAGGAATAACAGGACTTAACTACTTTGCAACTATAGCCTTAATTGTATCTGTAATAGCAATAGTTGGAGCTATTTATGCAGTAAAAGGTGGATTGAAAGCAGTAGCAGTATCAGATACCTTAAATGGTGTAGGTTTACTAGTTGGTGGATTATTAATACCAATCTTAGCTTTAGTGAAGTTAGGACATGGAAGTATTTCAATGGGTATTTCAGAAATGTTTATAAATCATCCAGAAAAGTTAAATGCAGTTGGAAATAAACATTCAGCAGTACCTTTTGCAGTAATATTTACAGGAATGTTATTTAATAATCTATATTACTGGTGTACAAACCAAATGATCATTCAAAGAACTTTTGGAGCTAAGAATCTAAAAGAAGGTCAAAAAGGGGTTTTATATGCAGGATGTTTAAAATTACTTGGACCATTTATCTTAGTTTTCCCAGGGGTTATAGCATTTCACTTAATTCCAGGATTATCAAATGGAGATTTAGCTTATCCAGCTTTAGTAGGTTTAGTTTTACCTAAACCATTGGTAGGATTCTTTGCAGCAGTATTATTTGGAGCTATATTAAGTTCATTTAACTCTGCACTTAATAGTACTTCTACAATATTTGCTTTAAATCTTTATAAACCTAAATTAGAAGCTAGAGGAGAAGACGCTAGTGACGAGAAAGTAATAGCTATGGGTAAAAGAGTTGGAATAGCTCTAACAGTATTATCTATCTGTGTAGCTCCTTTCATTATGTACTTTAAAGGTGGACTATATGGATTCTTACAAGAAATGAATGGATTCTATTCAGCTCCATTATTTGCAGTAGTTTTAGTAGGATTCTTTACAAGAAGAGCAACAGCAAAAGCAGCAAAAGCAACTATGCTTTTACATATAGTTTTCTACGGATTATATGAAATCATAAAACCAGATATAAATTTCTTACACATACTTGGAATAATGCTTCCACTAGAAGTTTTATTAATGGTATATATGACTAAGAAAAATCCTAGACCAGAACCTTATACATTTAAAAGAAAAGAGGCTCCAGTGGAAATGACACCTTGGAAATATAGATATCATTTATCAGCAGTAATTTGTATAGTATTTGTTCTATATTATGTACTATTCTCTAGAATAGGATTATTACATTATTAATTAAAGTTATTAAGGAGATGATTTAAGATGTCAGAAAAATTAACAAAAGATGATTTTAAAGGAATTGATATGATGGCTAAATTAGCTGTAATTTGGTTAGTTTTAGAAATAGTATTATTAGGAATAGGTGGATAATTGTAATTATATAATAAGGGCATAGAAATATGCCCTTACAAAAAAATTTTATATATAGCGAGGAATAATATGGAAAGAGTAAAATTAACAATGGCACAAGCATTAGTAAAATTTTTGGATAACCAATATATTGAGGTTGATGGTATTGAGAATAAATTTATAGAGGGAATATTTACAATATTTGGACATGGGAATGTTTTAGGATTAGGAGAAGCACTAAAATATACAAAACATTCATTAAGAGTTCATCAAGGAAGAAATGAGCAAGGTATGGCACTTGCAGCAATGGGATTTGCTAAACAAAATAATAGAAAAAAAATATATGCTTGTACATCTTCTGTTGGTCCAGGGGCTATGAACATGGTAACAGCTGCAGCAACAGCAACAGCAAATAGAATTCCAGTTTTATTTTTACCAGGGGACACATATGCTTGTAGACAACCAGATCCAGTGTTACAACAGTTAGAACAATTTCATGATTTATCTATAACAGTAAATGATGCATTTAAACCAGTTTCAAAGTATTGGGATAAAATTTATAGACCAGAGCAACTTATGACAGCAATGATTAATGCAATGAGAGTATTAACAAGTCCACGTGATACTGGTGCTGTAACAATAGCTTTACCTCAAGATGTTCAAGGTGAAGTATATGACTATCCTGTTGAATTTTTCAAAAAAAGAGTTCATACAATGGGAAGAATATTACCAGCAGAAAATTTAATTGAAAAAGCAATAGAATTAATAAAAAGAAAGAAACACCCTATGTTAATTTGTGGTGGTGGAGTTAGATATTCAGGTGTAGGAGAAGTATTTAAAGATTTTTGTGAAAAATTTAATATTCCATTTGGGGAAACTCAAGCAGGAAAAAGTACAATTCCATATGATAATAAATATAATCTAGGAGGAATTGGTACTACTGGGAATTTAGCAGCTAATGTAGTAGCTAAAAAAGCTGATTTAATAATAGGAGTAGGAACAAGATATACAGATTTTACAACTGCTTCAAAATGGTTATTTAAAGATAGAGATGTAGAATTTTTAAATATAAACATAGGTGAATTTGACGCAGAAAAAATGGATGGATTATCATTAGTTGGAGATGCAAAGGAAACATTAAAAAAACTAATGGATAATTTAGAAAATTATAAAAGTGGTTATGAAAATGAAATAAAGGATGCAAAAGATTCTTGGGAAAATGAATTAGAAAGATTACATAAAACTAATTATTTTGATGAAGGATATGAAGAAGAAATCAAAGGACATTTACCTCACGTTTTAAAAGAATTTGGAGAACTAACTGGTTCTTATTTAACACAAACAAGAGTAATAGGACTTTTAAATAAAAATATAGCTAAAGATTCAGTTATTGTAGGTTCTTCAGGAAGTTTGCCAGGAGATTTACAAAGAGTGTGGACAGCTTCTGTTCCAGAAACTTACCATGTTGAATATGGATTTTCTTGTATGGGATATGAAGTAAACGCAGCACTTGGTGTAAAACTTGCAGTTGGAGATGAAAGAGAAGTTTATACAATGGTTGGAGATGGTTCTTATATGATGTTACATTCAGAATTGGTAACTTCTATTCAAGAAAAAAAGAAGATTAATATAATGTTATTTGATAACATGGCTTTTGGATGTATAAATAATCTTCAAATGGGAAATGGAATGGAAAGTTTTGGAACAGAAATGAGATATAGGGATTACAAAACTGATACAATGACTGGGGAACTAATAAAAATAGACTTTGCTAAAAACGCAGAAGCATATGGATGCAAAACTTATACTGTAAAAAATGAAGAAGAACTATTAGCAGCTATTGAAGATTCAAAAAAACAAAGTGTATCAACTTTAATAGATATAAAAGTTTTACCAAAAACAATGACAGATGGATATGAATCTTTCTGGAGAGTTGGAAATGCTCAAGTGTCTAATAGAAAAGAAGTTGAAGCAGCAACAAGGGAACTAGAAAAAGAGTTAAAAGAAACAAGAGATTATTAAAATATAAATATAGGATTAGGGGGATTAAAATGAATTTAAATAAAGATAATATAAAATTAGGAATAGCACCAATAGCTTGGACAAATGATGACTTACCTGATTTAGGAAAAGAAAATACTTTTGAACAATGTGTATCTGAAATGGCTCTTGCTGGTTTTACTGGAAGTGAAGTTGGAAATAAATATCCAAAAGATACAGAAGTTTTAAGAAAAAAATTAGAAATGAGAGGAATTAAAATTTGTAATGCTTGGTTCAGTACATTTTTCGCAGCAGGAAAAGAAGAGGAAACAATAGCAGAATTCATTAAACACAGAGATTTTTTACATGAAATGGGAGCTGAAGTAATAGGATGTTCAGAACAAACATACAGTATCCAAGGATTAGATAAATCTATATTTGATGAAAAACCTGTTTTTACAGCTGAAGAATGGGATAGAGTATTTAAAGGTTACAATAAATTAGCTGCGTTAGCTAAAGAAAAAGGAATGAAAGTTTCTCTTCACCATCATATGGGAACAGGTGTACAAACACCAGAAGAAGTTAAAACATTTATGGAAGGAACAAATGATGACGTTTACTTATTATTTGATTCAGGACATATTTACTATTCAGAAGGATCTCAAGAAGCAACTGAAAAATTACTAAAAGATTATATTAAAAGAATAGCTCATATTCATTTAAAAGATGTTAGAGACGAAGTAGTCGCAGAAATTAAAAACAAAAAAGGATCATTCTTAGAAGGTGTAAAAAAAGGAACATTTACAATTCCAGGAGATGGAAACATAGATTTTGAACCATTATTTAAAATAATAGGAGATGCTGATTATAAAGGATGGATGGTAGTAGAAGCAGAACAAGATCCAAGTTTAGCAAATCCATGCGAATATGCATTAAAAGCTAGAAAATTTATAGCAGAAAAAACAGGATTATAATAAATATTAATACAATATAAGGAGATGGAAGAATGTTAAACTTAGGTGTTATTGGATTAGGAAGAATAGGAAAAGTTCATGTGGAAAGTATAACTACTTGTGTTAGAGGAGCTAAAGTTAAAGCTGTTGCAGATCCTTTCTTAAATGAAGAAGGAAAAGAATTTGCAAAAAAACATGGAATAGAAGAAGTATATACAGATTATAAAAAAATATTAAATGATAAAGATATAGATGCAGTAATAATATGTTCTTCAACAAATACTCATGCAAATATATCAAAGGAAGCTGCCCTTGCAGGGAAACATGTATTCTGTGAAAAACCAATAGATCATGACTTAGAAAAAATAAAAGAAGTTATTGAAACAGTTGAAAAAACTAAAGTTAAATATCAAGTTGGTTTCAATAGAAGATTTGATCATAACTTTAAAGCAATAAAACAAGCAGTTTTAGCAGGAAAAGTAGGGGAACCTCAAGTTATAAAGGTTACTTCAAGAGATCCTGAAGCTCCACCTGTTGAATATGTAAAAGTTTCAGGAGGAATATTCTTAGATATGACTATTCATGATTTTGACATGATGAGATTTTTATCTGGAAGTGAAGTAGAAGAAGTTTTTGCAATTGGAGGAGCTCTTATAAATAAAGAAATAGGAGAAGCTGGAGATATTGATACAGCAATCATAACTTTAAAATTTGCTAGTGGAGCAATGGGAGTTATAGATAATTCAAGAGAAGCAGCTTATGGATATGATCAAAGAGCAGAAGTGTTTGGTTCTAAAGGAGCAGTTGAAACTAAAAATGACTCAAACTCTACAGCAATAATATCTACTAAAGACGGAGTAACTGGAGAAAAACCACTATACTTCTTCTTAGAAAGATATATGGCTTCATTCTCTCAAGAAATGCAAGAATTTGTTGATGCAATAGTAAACGACACAGAAACTCCAGTAACAGTAATGGATGGATTAAAACCAGTGTTAATAGGAATTGCAGCTAAAAAATCTTTAGTTGAAGGAAGACCTGTTAAAATTAGTGAAATTATGTAAATAAACTTTAAATAAAAGAGGTAAATAAAATGATGAAATTTGACCAAACAAAACCACTTGATATTATACCTATAGGTAGAGCAACAATAGATTTAAATCCAACAGATGTACATAAACCTTTGAATGAAAGTTCAAATTTTAATAAATATGTTGGTGGATCACCAGCTAATATTGCTGTAGGTCTTGCTAGATTAGGAAAAAAAGTAGGATTTATAGGAAAAGTATCTGATGACCAATTTGGAACTTATGTTATAGATTATTTTAAAAATGATGGTATAAATACAGACCATATATACAGAGCAAAAAATGGAGAAAACTTAGGGTTAACTTTTACAGAAATAAAAAGTCCAACAGAAAGCTCAATTCTTATGTATAGAAATAATGTTGCTGATTTAGAATTAGATCCATCTGAAATAGATGAGGATTATATAAAAAGTGCAAAGGGAATAGTTGTTTCAGGAACAGCCCTTGCAAAAAGTCCATCAAGGGAAGCTTGCTTTAAAGCAATAGCTTTTGCTAAAAAAAATGGAACAAAAGTTATATTTGATATTGATTATAGAAAATATACTTGGAAATCTAAAGACGAAATTTCAATTTACTATTCATTAGTTGGAAAACAAAGCGATATAATCATTGGTTCAGAAGAAGAATTTGAATTAATGGAACATATTATGAATCCAGAAGATAAATCAGATAAAGCTGTTGCAAATAGATGGTTTGATTATGGAAATGAAATAGTAGTTATAAAACATGGAAAAGAAGGATCAGAAGCCTTTGTAAAAGAGGATAATACTAGTTATAAAATAAAACCATTCCCAGTTAAATTATTAAAATCATTTGGTGGTGGAGATGCTTATGGTTCTGCATTAATTTATGCACTATTAGAAGGTTGGGAAGTAATCGATGCCTTAGAATTTGGAAGTGCTTCAGCTGCTATGTTAGTTGCAAGTCATAGCTGTTCAGCTGATATGCCTTCAGTTGAAGCTATTAAAGACTTCATAAAAAAAGAAAAAGAAGAATATGGAGAAATGATAGCAAGATATTAAGTTAGCGTGTAATTGTGTTTTACTCGATATATTACCTTAAATAGAAAATACCCTATAAATTTATAGGGTATTTTCTTATTTCTTTTATTTTTGTTTTTTTGATTCTAAAACTGTTATAACTAGAGCAAAAAATATTGATAGCATTCCAGTTATTCTTAAAACTTCATTAAAATACATATGAACTCCTTTATATAAAAAATTTATTTTTAAAATTGCTAGAATCCATTTTAGTATATAAATTGAAAAAAGCAAAGAAATTTTTTTAATTTACGAATTATATAGTAAAATTACAAGAAAAATGTGAAAAGTGTATTTAAAATATACAGGAAATATATAAAAAAAATGGAAATATGATATAATATTTCATATAGACTATAACTAAGATATGTTGGAGAGAATATGGATAAATATAATATGATTTTTAAAAAATTAGATGAAATAGGATTTAAAATTACTCCTAGGGAATTAAAAAATATAAATTCTCTTGGTATTTTTACAGTTCAAGAATTATTATATTATTTTCCTAGAGCCTATGATGATAGGACTAACATAAAAAAAATAGGTGAACTAAAAGGGGAAGAGTATGTAGTTTTAAAGGTTCAATTTTTAACAGTTACAAATCCATTTACCCCATCTAGAATGAAGATGACCAAAGCAAGGGCCACTGATGGAACTGGGATTATAGATATTATTTGGTTTAGGATGCCCTACTTGGTAAAAACTTTGAAAATAGGTGAAGATTACATAATCATAGGTAATGTTAAAAGGGGATATAATTTTCAAATAATAAATCCAGAATATAAAAGATTAGAAAATCAAAAGGAAATGAAATCAGGGGAAATATTACCTATATACAGTACAAAAAAGAATTTTTCTCAAAATAATTTAAGGAAAATTTTAAAGAAAGCTATAATAGATTATTGTGTATATTTTGAAGAAAATATTCCTAAGGATATTTTGGATAAATATAAAATATTAGAAAGAAAGAAAGCACTAGAGGTTATTCATTTTCCAACAAATAAAAAATTATTAGAAGAGGCTAAAAGAAGATTTGCAATAGAGGAATTATTGATTTTAGAATTAGGAATACTAGAAAATAAATATAGGTCAGGAAATCTAAAAACAAGAAAATATAGTATTAATGGAGAAAAAGAGCTTGTTAAAAAATACTTAAAAAATTTAAATTTTAAATTAACTAGTGCTCAAAAAAAAGTAATTACAGAAATTTATAAGGAATTAAATGAAGGATATTTTATAAATAGATTAGTGCAAGGGGATGTAGGGAGTGGTAAAACAATAGTATCCATAATTTTACTTCTATATATAATAGAAAATGGTTATCAAGGGGTTATAATGGCTCCAACAGAAATTTTAGCAGTTCAGCATTTTTTGTCAGTTAAGGATGATTTTAAAAAAATAGGAATTGAAGTGGAATTATTAACTGGAAGTATTAAAGGGAAAAAAAGAGAAGGGATATTGGAAAATATAAAGGATGGAAAAATTTCACTGGTAATAGGAACCCATGCCTTAATAGAAGAAAATGTTCAGTTTGACAAATTAGGTTTAATAGTTATAGATGAGCAGCATAGGTTTGGAGTTGTTCAAAGAAAAAAATTAAGAGATAAGGGGATATTATCAAATTTACTAGTTATGAGTGCAACTCCTATTCCTAGATCACTTGCTTTAAGTATATATGGAGATTTAGATGTATCTGTAATAGATGAGTTACCTCCAGGAAGGCAGCCTATAAAAACGAAATGGATAAATAATGATATGGATTTGGAAAAGGCCTATAGTTTTATTGAAAGAAAAATAACTCAAGGAAGACAAGTATATTTTGTAGTTCCACTAATAGAAGATAGTGACAAAATTTCAGCTAAATCTGTTGAAGAATATAAAATTGAAATTGGAAATAGATTTAAAAATTTCTCAATAGGAATTTTACATGGTAAAATGAAAAATGATGAAAAGTATAAAGTAATGCAAGAATTTAAAAATAAAAATATAGATATATTATTATCAACAACTGTTATTGAAGTTGGTATAGATGTTCCAAATGCAACAATAATTACAATAATAAATTCAGAAAGATTTGGGTTATCTTCTTTACATCAATTAAGGGGTAGAGTAGGAAGAGGGAAATTTAAATCCTATTGTTTTTTAATTTCCAAAACAGAAAACGATAGTTCAAAGTCTAGAATGAGAATAATGGAAGAAACCAATGATGGATTTAAAATAGCGGAAGAAGATTTAAAAATTAGAAAATCTGGTGAAATATTTGGAGTTAAACAATCAGGTTTAAGTGATTTAAAATTTATAGATATAACTCAAGATATAAAAACAATAAAACAGGTTAAAGAAATTTGTGAAAATTATTTAGAATCAACTAAAGGAAGGATTGAAAATCCTTATTTAAAAAAAGATATAGAGGAAAAATTTCTTTAATCTTTAGTCCTTTAAAAAAATATATGATTATGATAGAATATGAAGCACGATAAAAAAATAAAGAGGAGAAAATAAATGAGATTTAGTAAATATTATGTAAAAACTCTTAAAGAAAATCCAAAGGAAGCAGAAATAGAAAGTCATAAACTTCTACTTAGATCTGGGATGATAAAAAAATTAGCAAGTGGAGTATATTCTTATTTACCACTAGGTTATAAGACTCTTAGAAAAGTTGAAAATATAGTAAGAGAAGAAATGGAAAAGGCTGGAGCTTTAGAGTTACATATGCCAGTATTACAACCTGCAGAGCTTTGGAAGGAATCAGGACGTTGGGATGTAATGGGTGAAGAGATGATGAGGCTTAAAGATAGACATATGAGAGATTTTGTTTTAGGACCAACTCATGAAGAGGTAATAACAGATATAATAAGAAACGATATATTTTCTTATAAGTCTTTACCAGTAAATCTATATCAAATTCAAACTAAATTTAGAGATGAAAGAAGACCTAGATTTGGACTTATGAGAGGAAGAGAATTTCTTATGAAAGATGGATACTCTTTTTCTACAACTAAAGAAGGATTAGATGTGGAATTTGAAAATATGAAAAAAGCCTATTCTAATATTTTCACAAGATGTGGATTGGACTTTAGAATTGTTGATGCAGATTCAGGGGCAATTGGTGGAAGTGGATCAAATGAATTTCATGTAATCGCTAACTCAGGAGAAGATGAATTAATATTTTGTGACAATTGTCATTATGGGGCAAATGTGGAAAAAGCAACAAATACAATAGTTGATCAAGTAATAGAAGAACCTAAAGAAGTTAAGCTAGTAGATACTCCAGATGCAGGAACAATAGATGAAGTATGTAAATTTTTAAATGCTGATGTAAAACAAAGTGTAAAATCTTTAGTTTATAAAGATTTAGGAACTGATGAACTTTATTTGGTTATTATTAGAGGAGATTTTGAAGCTAACGAAGTTAAAGTTAAGAATGCCATAGGAGCCATTGACATAGTTATGGCAACAGAAGAAGAAATAAAAGAAGCAGGATTATTTAAGGGATATATAGGGCCATACAATTTAAAGGAAAATAATAAGGATATAAAAATTATAGCAGATACCTCTGTTGTTGATATACCTAATCAAGTTGTAGGTGGGAATAAAGAAAATACTCACTATATAAATGTAAATTATGGAAGAGATTACACAGCAGATATAGTTTTAGATTTAAGAACAGTGAGAGAAGGGGATACATGTTCTGTATGTGGAAAACCTTTAAGAGTTGCTAGGGGAATAGAATGTGGTCATATATTTAAATTAGGAACAAAATATTCAGAATCAATGGGAGCAAAGGTTTTAGATGAAAATGGAAAATCAGTAGTCTTGGAAATGGGTTGTTATGGTATAGGTATAGGTAGAACTATGGCAGCAGCAATTGAACAAAATAATGATGAGAATGGTATTATTTGGTCTTCAAATATAGCTCCATTTGTTGTTGATGTAATAGTGGCAAATATAAAAAATGAAGATCAATCTAAACTAGGGGATGAACTATATAATCTTTTACAAGAAAATGGGATTGAAACTATTTATGATGACAGAAAAGAAAGAGCTGGATTTAAATTTAAGGATGCAGATTTAATAGGATTTCCTTTTAAATTAGTTTGTGGTAAAAAATCATCAGAGGGCATTGCAGAGTTAAAAATAAGAAGAACTGGTGAAACTATAGAAGTTAAAAAAGATGAAGCTGTGATTAAAATTAAAGAACTTATGAAAAAATATTAATTTATAATAACAAAAAACTCTTCAGTTATTACTGAAGAGTTTTTTTATTTAAAACACATAAATTTATTTGTTAAAGTATCTTTTAAGTAATCCAGCCATTCCTTTTCCATGTCTAGCTTCATCCTTTGCCATTTCATGAACAGTATCATGTATAGCATCAAAACCTAGCATTTTAGCTCTTTTAGCCAATGTAAATTTACCTGAACAAGCTCCAAATTCAGCTTCTACTCTTTTAGATAAATTAACTTCAGTTGAATCACTTACACATTCTCCTAAAAGTTCAGCAAATTTAGCTGCGTGTTCAGCTTCTTCAAAAGCATATCTTTTGTAAGCTTCAGCAATTTCAGGATATCCTTCTCTGTCAGCTACTCTAGACATAGCAAGGTACATACCAACCTCAGTACATTCACCTTCAAAGTTAGCTCTTAATCCATTTATGATTTCTTCATCTTTAGATTCAAGTCCTTCACCAATTTTATGTTCTGATGCCCAAATTTGAGCTTCGTCTTCTTTAATTTCTTCCCATTTTTCTGGTCCAACTTTACAAACAGGACAAGTTGTCATTCCTTCTTCTATAATTTCTCCACATACAGTGCATCTAAATTTTTTCATTTTATTCCTCCCTAAGTCTTATTAATCAATTTGTAATCATTTCATTTATGGAATAATTATAACAATTCTTATGGACTTTGTCAAGAAATAAAATTATAAAATACTTATTTTTGAAATAACTTTTAATAGAGCTTCAAGGGCATCCTCTGGTAGTTTGTCCTTTCCTTCTTTGAAAGTTTCTCTAGACTTAATAAATTCAACTCTGTCATTCATTCTGTTTTTAAGAGCAGTAACATATGTCTTATCTTTCATGTCAGGAATAAATCCTTCTATTTCAAATATTTCAATATCTGAGAAAGGTTCCCAAGGTTTGAAGACAGCTTTTTTCTCAACAATAGCTTCTAAAATTCCTAAAGTATGTTTAGGTTCAACTTTTTTCCCCATAAATTTTCCAGTATTTAAAATATAACAATCAACATTTTTTTCTTCAACTAGTTTTTTAAATTTATTATAGTCATCAGAAAGAGCATGTGTTCTAAATGGATTAGCATAAGGCTCTACAACAAGAGCATCAGGATCAACACCCTTAGCAAGTCTTTCTGCATTACTTCTTTTAGTGGCAAGTGTAGCTCCCATAACAGAAGCTAAAGAAGCTCCCTTTAGTTTAATAACTGGTGGTAATGTTGGATCCTTCATTAACCAAAAAATAGCATTAACAGGTTCATCTATTTTATTAACTCTGTTAGGAGACCATAGTCTTGATTTTATAGCTCTACCATTTCCATTTCTAATATCTTCTGTAACTATAACTACCTTTCCATTCTCATCAAGAGTGGCAGAACAGTTTTGAACTGTTAGTAAAAATTTATTATCAGGACTTCCAGCAGGATAATCATTTGTTTTATCAAAATAAGCTGGTTCTAAAGCAATTGATGAACAAGTATCTGTGTTAATTATAAATGCATCATCATGAAGAATAGTAACTTCATATTTTCCATTGTGCTTAGCATGTGTAAGTGTTGATTTTCCAGTTCCAGATAATCCAAAAACAGATGCAACAAAAGTATCTCCATTATCTAGAGTGTATTTTTTTTGACCTCCATGACAACAAGCATAATTGTGACGATTTGCTACAGCCCATGCTAGTGTAAGAGTTCCTTTTTTAAATTCTCCAAAATATTTCATTCCAAGAATAGCTCCACAGTTACTAGCAGGATCAAAATATGTTAAATATTCAGGGTCAGCAGCTTCTACATATCTAGTTCCTTTCCATAAAGGGTCTGAAAAAATATAAATGTCAGATTCATTTGGAATAATTTTAGAATCTTTATACATATTTATATAATCTATAGAAAGATATTGAAAATTTAGCATCCAAGAATACATTAAGTTTTCTTGACCCTCAGGAATCAAAAGATGGGCTTTAACCATAAATTCAGGATCAAGGCCAATATATACTTCAGCGTGATATAGTTTTTGAAAACGAGTATAATAAATGGCATTCATCAAAGATTTATCCAATCTAGCATTATCAACATCAGGATCTCCAACTATTCTTCTTGCAGCAGCAAAACGTCCAGTAATAGGTCCATCATTAAATAATAGAACTTTAGAATCAGGTTCTAATCCCAATTCTTCTCCTTTGTAGATAGGCATATCAGTAACAATAGTTCCAGGAGAATCTTTAGCTAATTTATAGGCTTCTTTAAGAGTAGTAACTTTTGTAACATTATTTCCATAAAAAGCTGCTTCAACAATGGAACGAGTTCTGGCAAAACCAGGTTTTCCCTTACCGATTTCTTCATTTTTATAATATGTTTTTGTAGACATAAATCACCTCTTTAAAATTTTATAAACATCTTATTACAAATATCTTATCATATATTATTAGGAAAAAACCATTAAAATCATTTTTTTTAAATAAAATTTTAAAATTATAGAATAAAAAAAAATAAGAGGTATAATTGTAGTGTGTAAACAAAATTATCATAGGGATTTTTGTATGAAAATCTGGGGGAGACATTTATTATGAAAAAATTATTTTTAGGAATTGATTTAGGTTCTACAACTATTAAAATTGTTTGTGTTAATTCTAAAAAAGAAATACTATATTCGATTTATGAAAGACATTTTTCAGATGTTAGAAATAAATTGAAAATTATTTTAGATGAAATGTTAACAGTACTAACAAATAAATTCGGAAGAGATATATTGTTTAGAATTAATATAACAGGCTCATCAGGTATAGGAATATCCAAAACATTAAATTTTAATTTTACACAAGAAGTAATATCAAGTATAAAAGCAATTGAAATTTTAATTCCAGAAACAGATGTAGCAATAGAATTAGGTGGAGAGGATGCTAAAATAACGTTTTTAAGAGATGGAACAGAGCAAAGAATGAATGGAAGTTGTGCAGGTGGTACAGGAGCATTTATAGATCAAATGGCTAACTTATTAAATACAGATGCTATGGGCTTAAATGAATTGGCAAAAAAGTCCAATACAATTTATCCAATAGCTTCAAGATGTGGAG
Source organism: Fusobacterium sp. IOR10 (assembly GCF_010367435.1). Taxonomy (NCBI): domain Bacteria; kingdom Fusobacteriati; phylum Fusobacteriota; class Fusobacteriia; order Fusobacteriales; family Fusobacteriaceae; genus Fusobacterium; species Fusobacterium sp. IOR10. Next base: position 23,195 of record NZ_WJWY01000007.1, on the reverse strand, counting down.
TTTTTGCTAAAACAGATGTACAACCTTTAATAAATGAAGGGGCTAAAAAAGAAGATATTGCAGTTTCTATTTTACAAGCTGTTGTAAACCAAACTATAACAGGATTAGCTTGTGGAAAAAAGATAGAAAAAAAGATAGCTTTTTTAGGAGGACCTTTATATTTTTTAAGTGAATTAAGAAAAAGATTTAAAGAAACATTGAACTTAAATGATGAAGATGTATTGTTTCCAAATGAATCTCAATTATTTGTTGCAAAGGGAGCTAGTTACATTGCTTTAGAAGAAGAGATTCCATTTATTAACATTAATGAATTTAAGGAAAGATTGCAACTATTATTGAAAAATGAATCAGAAAAATCTTCTTCTTTGAGACCTTTATTTTTAACAGAAAAAGAAAAAGAAGAATTTTATAAAAAGCATAATTTAGAAAAAGTAGGAAAAATTAATATAGATGAATATGAAGGAAATGCTTATTTAGGTATTGATGCAGGATCAACTACTATAAAATTAGTTTTGCTTTCTGAAAACTTAGAAATACTATATTCATATTATTCTAACAATAAGGGTACTCCTATGAATACTCTTCTTAAGGAAATGGAGAAATTATACGATAAATTAGGGGATAGAATAAAAATTAAAGGATCTTGTGTTACTGGTTATGGTGAACAATTGATAAAAACAGCATTTAATATTGACTATGGTATAGTTGAAACAATAGCCCATTATAAAGGAGCAAAACATTTCTTGCCAAATGTAGATTTTATATTGGATATTGGTGGTCAAGATATGAAGTGTCTTAAAATAAAGGATGGAGTTATAAAATCCATTCTTTTAAATGAGGCATGTTCTTCTGGATGTGGTTCCTTTTTAGAAACTTTTTCAAATTCTCTAAATATAGATATATTAGAATTTGCAAAGGTAGGTATGGAATCAAAAGAACCTTGTGATTTAGGTACTAGATGTACAGTATTTATGAATTCAAAGGTAAAACAAGTTCAAAAAGAGGGGGCTAAAATAGAAGATATTTCAGCAGGCCTTTCTTATTCAGTTATAAAAAATACTTTATATAAAGTTATAAAAATGAAAAACAATAATGAATTAGGAGAAAATATAGTAGTTCAGGGTGGGACATTTTTAAATGACTGTGTCTTAAGATGTTTTGAACTAATTTCTGAAAAATCTGTGGTAAGACCTAATATAGCAGGGTTAATGGGAGCCTTTGGTTGTGCTATAATAGCTAAGGAAAAATCAAAAGAAGAAAATAAAGAAATGTCTAGCATTTTGAATTTAAAAGGAATAAAAGAATTTTCATTTGAAAGTAAGTTAACAAGATGTAAGGGATGTGGAAATAACTGCCTATTAACTGTTCATTTATTTAAAACAGGGGAAAGATTTGTTTCAGGAAATAGGTGTGATAATTTTTTAGGGAAAATAAAAAAAGAATCTAAATATAATATGGTTGAGTATAAATATAATAGATTATTCAATTATAATCCTTTGGATATTTCCAAGGCATTTAGAGGAGAAATAGGAATCCCTAGAGTTTTAAATATTTATGAATCTTATCCTTTTTGGTTTACATTATTTAACTCTCTAGGATTTAGAGTTATTATTTCAGATGAATCCTCTAAAAGATTATACAATAAAGGAATTGGAACTATATCTTCAGATTCAATATGTTACCCGGCTAAACTTGTCCATGGACATATTATAAATTTGATAGAGAAGGGAATAAAAAAAATATTTTATCCTTGTGTGGTGTATGAAGAAAAAGAGTCTTTAACATCAGATAATAACTATAATTGTCCAATTGTAATTTCATATTCTGAAGTTATTAAAAATAATATGGATATATTAAAGGAAAAAAATATAGAATTAATAAACCCATTTGTATCACTAGAAAGTAAAAAAGTAATATGTAAAACATTGGAAAAAGAATTTGCCAAATACAATATTAAAAAACATGAGATAAAATCAGCAGTTGATCTTGCTTGGGAAGAAAGAATAAATTATAAAGAAGACCTGTTGGAAAAAACAAATGAAATTTTAAAATATATAGAGGAAAATGATAAACCAGGTATAGTTTTATGCGGGAGACCTTACCATATAGATAAAGAAATTAATCATGGAATTCCAGATATTATAAGTTCTTTTAATATACCTATTTTAACAGGAGATGTAATATCAACTTTATCGCCCCTTAAACATAAATTAAGGGTTGTGGATCAATGGACATATCATTCTAGATTATATAGAGCAGCAAATTTTGTAGGAGAACACAAGAATTTAGAACTAATTGAATTTAATAGTTTCAGTTGCGGGATAGACTCAATAACTATAGATCAAGTATCTGAAATACTAGATTATTACGGAAAAACATATACTGTTTTAAAAATAGATGAAATAAGTAATATGGGTTCTGTTAAAATTAGGCTAAGAAGTTTACTTGCAGTTATAGGAGATAAAAAAAGAAATATTTTGAAGGAAATTCAACATAAGAAAACTACAAAAAAAATAGAGTTTACTAAAAAATCAAAGGAAGAATATACTATAATAGCGCCTCAAATGTCTCCAATACATTTTGACTTAATAAAAACAGCTTTTAAATCTAGTGGTTATAATTTAGATGTTTTAACTGAAACAAAAAGTGCAATTGATATGGGATTAAAGTATGTGAATAATGATGCTTGTTATCCAGCCATACTAGTTGTAGGAGAATTAATACTAGCATTAAAGTCAAAGAAATATAATCTAGACAAGACGGCTGTTTTAATATCTCAAACTGGAGGAAGTTGTAGAGCTACAAATTACATAGCATTACTAAAAAAAGCTTTAAGTGATGCTGGTTTTGAAAATATCCCGGTACTTTCTTTAAATAGTCTAGGATATGAGCAACAAGAGGGATTTAAATTAAGTTTAAAATTAATTCATAAATTAATAATGGCAGTTTCATATGGAGATTTTTTAATGAATTTATTGTATAAGATAAGACCTTATGAAAAGATTAAAGGGGAAGCTAATAAATTATATGATAAATCTAGGAAAGTAATTAAAAAGAATATAGAAACTGGGAATATGATTAAATTCAAAAAAAATATTCATGAAATAATAGATGAGTTTTTAAAAATAGAAACCATTGTACAAAATAAAATAAAAGTTGGAATAGTTGGAGAAATTTTAGTAAAATTTAGTCCTTGTGCAAATAATAATTTAATAGATGCTCTAGAAGAAGAAGGATGCGAAGTTAAAGTTTATGGATTGATGAATTTTATAAATTATTGTTTATATAGTGACGGATTTCTTGAAAGTAAATTTAAAGGGAAATTATTTTCTATAAAATATAAAGTTTTTCTTTCAATTTTGAAAATATACACTAATATAATTGATAAGGCTTTAAATGAAACTAAAATATTTAAAAGCGAAAATTTAATTGAAAAAATAGCTGAAAAAACTTCTCAGTATATTTCAATTGGAAATCAATCTGGAGAGGGTTGGTTTTTAACTGGAGAAATGATAGATTTTATAGAAGAGGGAATCAATAATATTGTTTGTATACAGCCATTTGGTTGTCTACCTAATCAAATAACAGGAAGAGGAATGATGAAAAAAATAAAACATATTTATCCAGAATCCAATATAACTGCAATAGATTATGATCCTTCTTATTCAGAGGTAAATCAAATAAATAGAATTAAATTAATGGTTTCAGTTGGAAAAAAAAGTTTGGATAAAATATAATTTATAAAAAAGTTTGAAATTTAAAAAAAAGATAGTAAGATATACTTATCTAAATTTCAGGAGGGAAAATGAGAGAGATAAGTTTTGAGGAAGTATTAAAGTTAAAAAATTATGTGCTAATAGATGCTAGAAGTCCAAAGGAATTTTTAGAACAAGGTATTCCAGGGGCAGTTAATATTCCTGCACTATTAGATGATGAAAGAGCTGAAGTTGGTACAGCTTATGTAAAACAATCAAAAGAAAAAGCTAAGGAAATAGGAATTCAAAGAATCTCTAAAAGATTACCAGAAATATTTAAGAATATAAATGAATTATCTAAAAAATATGATAGATTAATATTTTATTGTTCTAGAGGTGGGATGAGAAGTGGCTCTTTAGAAGTTTTATTCAATACTTTAGGTTTTAAAACTATGAAACTTCAAGGGGGATATAAATCCTATAGGCAATATATTCTAGAAAATATTCATGAAATAAATAAGAATAAAGAATATATAGTTCTCCATGGAAGAACAGGGGAAGGAAAGACTAAAATATTAGAAAAGTTAGAAGAAAAGGGATATTCAGTTTTAAATTTAGAAAAAATGGCTGATCACAAGGGCTCATTTTTTGGAGGTGTTTGTGAAACTAGAGAACAAAGTCAAAAAAGATTTGATGGAGAAATATTCAATCGATTAATTAAAGATACAAAGGGATATTTTTTAGTTGAAAGTGAAAGTAAAAGGATTGGAAATATATATATAAATGAAAATATTTACAGTTCAATAGTTAATGGAAAGCATTTATTTGTAAGTACATCTATGAAAAATAGAGTTGAAATAATTATGGAAGATTATGCAGATGCTAAAATTTCAGAATTAGAAGAATGTCTACTGAAGGTAGCAAGATATATTAGTAAGGAAAGATATGAAAAATATCATAGTTTATTGATTGAGGGAAAACTAGCTGAGCTTAGTGAGATTCTTATGGAAAAATACTATGATCCATTGTATGATGTGGGAATAAATAAATATACATATGATGTGAATATAAATTATGAAGATGTTGATGAAGCAGTTGAAGAGATAGTAACATATTTAAAAAATAATAATTATGAAGAATAAAATAAAAGCTCCCTTTTTCAAGGGAGCTTTTATTTTTCATTTCTTTTTGGGGAGAGAAATTTATTATAACAATCTATTATCGTTATACCATTATGACTAGGAAAGTATAAAAAAAGTTTAATTGGAAAATAAATTTTTAATGAGAATATCCTTTAATGAGTTAATATCTAGGGTAAGATTTAAATCTTTTTTTAAATTATTTAATTTATTATCAGACAAATATTTTTCATCTATAAAATTTTCTATTTTTAGAATTTCAAGCTCTTCATTTGAAAAAGAATTGATAGTTTTTAGAAATATATCCCCATAATTTTTAAATTTTTGATTTCCAACTCCTTTAATTTTTAACATTTCCCATCTATTTATAGGCTTTTTTTCAGCCATTTCCATAAGTGTAAAATCAGAAAATATTATATAAGGAGCAACATTTTCTTTAACACTTATTTCTTTACGTATCTTGTTTAAACTTTTAAATAAAGGATCATTATAAAAATTTAAAGAAACAGTTTCATTTATTTTTCTGTAAATTTTACGTTTATCTTTTATAATATTAAAAGAATTTTTATTTAATTTGAGAACTGGAAAACTTCCAGCAGTTAATTCAATTATATTTTCTGAAATTAAAAAATTAAGAAATTCTTCCAACCAATTTTGGTTTTTATTTTTCATTAATGCAAAAGTACTTAATTTATTTAAGCCTTTTCTTTCAATTTTAGAATCAGCTTTTCCAAGAAGTATATTTACAAGGGTAGATGTTCCTATTTTTTCCTTGGCTCTTCCTATACAAGAGATAACAATTTTAGTATCAATTGTTAAATCTTCAATATCCTTGGCTTTTTTACAATTTCCACAATTTCCACAATAGTTTTTTATTCTTTTATCACCAAAGTATTTTAAAATATATTCCCTATAACAAGTTTCCAAATAAGCATAGTTAACCATATCATCTAGTTTACTTCTTTTTATTTGTATAATTTTATCACTGGCTATATCATTTGAGTTTATAAAAAATTCCTGGGTAGCCACATCTTCTTCGAAGAATAAAAGAATGGCCTCACTGGGAAGTCCGTCTCTTCCAGCACGTCCAGCCTCTTGATAATAACTTTCTAAATCCTTTGGGATATTTCTATGAATAACATAACGGACATTGGATTTATCAATTCCCATTCCAAAAGCATTGGTGGCAATCATAACTTTAACGTTATCATTTAAAAAGTTATCTTGAGAAATACTTCTTTCCTTTTTAGACATTCCAGCATGGTATTTTCCTACATTTAATTGTTTAATATCCTTGAAATATTGATACAGACTATCTACTTCTTTTCTTGTGGAAGCATAAATTATTCCAGATAATTCTTTATGATTTTTTATGTATCTAATAATGTAAGCTTCAGGATTAATATTTTTTTCAACTTTGAAAAAAATATTTTTTCTATCAAATCCATCAATATATTTAATAGGATTATTTAAATTCAAAAGAATCTCAATATCTTTTGTTACCTTAGGTGTAGCAGTTGCAGTAAGAGCAAGAATTGGAACATTTTTATCTAGACTTTTAATAAATTCTGGAATTTTCAAATAACTTGTTCTAAAATCATGTCCCCATTGGGAAATACAGTGAGCCTCATCAACTGCAACCATTTGAACATTTAAAGATTTTATAAATTTTATGAACTTTATATTTTCTAATTTTTCAGGAGACAAGTATAGTAACTTTATTTTTCCAGATCTCAAATCGTGACAAGCTTGAAAAAATTCCTCCTTAGACAAAGTGGAATTTATTGAAATAGCTTCTATCCCTAATATTTTCAAACTATCAACTTGATCTTTCATCAATGAAATAAGAGGAGATATGACAATGGTTATTCCTTGAAACATTAAAGCTGGTATTTGAAAACAAATTGATTTTCCTCCACCAGTAGCCATAACTCCAATGGTATCTTTTTTATTTAAGATATTTTTAATTATATGAGCTTGCCCTTTTCTAAAGGAATTATATCCATATATTTTTTTTAAAATTTCTAAAGCTTGATTTTCCATACAATAATTATTCCTTTCATTAATAGACAAAATTAAATTTATATTAATTATACTACATTGAGGATGCAAATGTATTTAAAAAAATAGAGATTTAAGGTTCAGTATGACAGAGAAATAAGAGTAATAGTTCAAGATATTCATACAATGGAATGAAGTATTTAAAAAGAAATTTATTCAATTGGGACTATTTTAATTTAAAATGTTCTATAAGACAATTAAAAGATTCATCACTTATACAATGTTCGATTTTGCAAGCATCTTTTTCTGCAACATCCTCAGGAACTCCAATAGAGACAAAAATTTCTTTAAGGCAGTTATGTTTATTATAAATTTTGTTAGCTAAAATTTCTCCAGAGGGAGTTAAAGATATTAATCCACTATCATCAATGGTGATATAATTGGATTCTCTTAATTTTTTCATAGCAATACTAATACTAGATTTTTTATATCCAGTTTCATTAACTATATCTATTGACCTAACATTAATTATTTTATTTTTTAAAAACAAAATAGTTTCCAAATAATCTTCAGATGATTTATTTATTTTCATAATTACTCCTTTAATAAATATTATAATTAAATGTTAACATAGAGCAAAATAAATATCAAATAATTAATTGACATTAAATTGATGTTGTGATAAACTTTTATTAAGTTAGTTTGGACTAACTTAAAGTTTGCAAAGCAAAGTAAAATACCTATTTAAAGGGGTGAGGTTATGGAACCATTGAGTTTTTCAAATATAGGAGATAGAAAACATATATTAAAAATAACAGGTAGAGATGAGGTTAGACAACATTTAGCTGAATTAGGGTTTGTTGTAGGTGCTGAAATATATATTGTTTCTAAAATAGGAAAAAATATGATTCTTTCTGTTAAAAACTCTAGAGTCGGATTGGATATGAGTATGGTAAATAGAATAATGGTTTAAAAAAGGAGATAATATGAATTTAGCAACTGGAATTTTAGGATTAATTATTTTTGTAATATTTGTATTTATTGTAAGAAAAATGATAATAGATAAAAAAAATCACAAATGTTCTTGTGGATGTTCCACTTGTGGGATTTCTGGAGCATGTAGCTCTAATAAAAAAACTGAAAAGAAAAAAAAGGAATTATAAATAATTCCTTTTTTTATTTATAATATATTATACAAATAGTTTAGGTTCAGCTCTACGCATAAATTGTTCTTCTAATTCATGTTGATGATATAAATAGTTGTCATCATCATAATATTTAGCTCCAACAGGACATTCTTTAACGCAAGCGCAACATTTAATACAAATGCCGTTGACTTCAGTTACATTATCAGGATTAATAGATTCCATTGGGCAAATGCTAGCACATAAACCGCAGTTAATACATTTATCATTAGTTAAAGGTTTAACCTTTCTAATATCAACAGGAACCCCCTTAGAATCTCTAGGTTTGTAATAATATCTATATGGATAAGGAGTACCATTAACTTCAATTAATTTTTCACAATCAAATTCAGGAGACGAAATTTTATTAAAAATATCATCAGCAAATTTAGTTGCCAACGCTAAATCTTTTTCGTCTGGTCTATTTTTTCCAAGAATTTTAGAGAAAGAATGTTCTCCAATAAAAGCTCCAGCAGCAATTGGATTAAATCCATCTTTTTTTAGAATATCTCTAAGTTCAATTAAAGCATCATCGTAATTTCTATTACCATATAAAACTATAGGAACAACTAAAGCACCATTACCAATAATAGTATCTAAATATTTTAAAAGTACATTTGGAACCCTTCCTGCAATAACAGGAACTCCAAATACAACAATATCATTTTCATTGAATTTTTTTTCCAATGCTCTAACTTTTTTAAAAGTAAAATTATATTCTTCAAAGTCAACATTAAATTTGTCAGATAAAACTTTCCCCACATGAGTAACTGTTCTTTTTGTTGTTTCAGTTCCTGAAAAATACATTCCCCAAACTTTTCTTTCCATAAATTCCTCCATTTAATCATTATTATATAGCCTTTATTTATAAAGTTTCATCTCAATTATACAACACTTTATTTCATTTAGCTATACTAATATATTATTAAAAATATCTAAATTTACTTTGATTAGCAAAATATATTTTTAGCAATATTTCAATTACAAAAATTAATATGTATCAAAATAAAACATTTTTTCAGAAAACAATTGACAAAAAAAATAAGATATATTATAATTGTTAAGCAAAGAGATAATAAAATTTTTAGGAGGTAAGGAAATGTACGTAATAGATCAAGATAATTGTATAGGGTGTGGAGCTTGTGAAGGAACTTGTCCAGTAGGAGCTATTTCAGGAAACGACGAAGGAAAATTCTCTATCAATGATACATGTATTGATTGTGGAGCATGTGCTGGTGGATGTCCAGTAAGTTGCATATCAGCAGGAGAATAGTATTAAAATATTTAATATAAAAGAACCTAATGTAAATTAGGTTCTTTTTATATTTTTTGTATAATTATCCAAGTGCCACATCTAAAATCATCATAATTACAAATCCAATAAGAACGCTTATAGTTCCTAGATCAGAACCTTCTCCTAGATGAGCTTCAGGTATCAATTCTTCAATAACAACATACATCATTGCTCCAGCAGCAGCAGAAAGCAACCAAGGCATGATAGCAATTGAGTTAGAAGTGATTAAAAAAGTTATGATTCCAAATATTGGTTCAACAATTCCAGATAGACTTCCAAGAATAAAAGATTTTTTAGAGGAAAACCCCTCTCTTCTTAGAGGTAATGAAACAGCTGCTCCCTCAGGAAAATTTTGTATACCAATTCCAGCGGCCAAAGCAATGGCAGAAGTTAAAAGAATGGGATTATTTGGATTCTGAGCAGCTAATGAAAAAGATAATCCCACAGCCATACCTTCTGGAATATTATGTAAAGTAACAGCTGTAATAAGAAGGGAAGTTCTTTTCATAGAAGTAGACATCCCCTCTTTTTTATTTATATTAGGATGTAAATGTGGAACTATTTTGTCTAAAATAAAAATAATAAAAACTCCTGTTAAAAATCCAATGGAAGTGGGAACCCAAGATGGTAGTCCCATGTTGTTAGAAGTTTCTAGTGATGGTAAAATTAATCCAAAAATAGAAGCAGCAATCATTATTCCAGCAGCGAATCCTAAAAAAATTGTTTGAATAGTATTTGAAATTTCATCTTTAAACAGAAATACTGTAGCTGATCCTAAAGTTGTCATAACAAATATAAATCCTAATCCTTTCAAAGCATATATCATATGTGCCCCCCTTCTCTATTACATATTTATATTAACTATATAATATCAATTATACAGTTATTTATAAAGGTATTTATAATTAATTTTACTTTCTAACAAATAAAAAAATTATGTTATAATAAGAACAAAAAGGAGTTAATTGTATAATGAAAAAATTATTACCAGTACTTTTAATATTAGGAATAATAATTTTAGGAATATTTTCCACTACAATAGGAAGTGTAAAAATTCCACTTGAAAATTTATTTAAATTAAATGAAGCTCCAAAGTATATGCAGATAATAGTGTATAAATTAAGATTACCAAGGATAGTAATGGCTATTTTAGTTGGAATGATGTTATCTTCAAGTGGAGTAGTTGTTCAAACAGTTTTTCAGAACCCATTGGCAGATCCATATATTATAGGAATAGCAGCTAGTGCAACTTTTGGATCAGTAATAGCATATATTTTTAACCTGCCAGATTTTATGTATGGAGTTCTTGCATTTATAATGTCTTTAATTAGCACTTTTTTAATATTTAAAATGGCAAAAAAAGGAAGTAATGTTAATGTAACAACACTTCTTATAATTGGGATAGCGGTTTCTTCATTTTTAGGATCATTTACTTCTTTTTCCATGTATTTAATAGGAGAAGATTCTTTTAAAATAACAATGTGGATGATGGGATATTTAGGAAATGCCACTTGGGAGAAAGTACTTTTAATTTGTCCACCTTTAGTGTTTTCTTTATGGTATTTTTATATGAATAGAAATAATTTAGATGCATTATTATCTGGAGATGAGGAAGCTTATTCTTTGGGAGTAGATGTAAATAAATTAAAAATAAAGATGCTTTCAGTTTCAGCTTTAATAGTTGCTTTTTCAGTTGCTTTTTCAGGAATGATAGGATTTGTAGGCCTGATTATACCCCACACAATAAGAATGATAACAGGACCATCAAATTCTAAATTAATACCTAGTGCTGCTTTAGCAGGAGCAATATTTCTTTTAGCCTGTGACACTTTTGGTAGAACAGTTTTATCACCAGTTGAAATTCCAATTGGAGTAGTAACATCCTTTTTTGGAGCTCCATTCTTTCTTTATCTAGCTCTAAAAAATAAAAGAGGTGTGAAATAATGGTAATAAAAATAAATAATCTAAATTTTAATTATGGGGATAAACAAATACTTAAAAATATGAAATTAGAAATAAAGAAAGGTAAATTAACAGGTATATTAGGACCTAATGGTTGTGGAAAATCAACTCTTTTGAAAAATATTTTAGGTTATATAGGTAAAGAAAATGAAAATAATATAGAGATTCTAGGAAAAAAATCAAAAAATTATACTCATAAAGAAAAATCTAGGATAATGGCTTTAGTTCCTCAGAAATCAAATTTAATGAGTTCAATGAGTGTACTAGATTTTGTAACTGTAGGGAGACTACCACATTTAAAAAATAGTTGGGAAGGTTATAGTAAAAAAGACATAGATTTTGTAAATGAAATATTAGAAAAATTAGGATTAAAAAAATTTTCAAGTAGAATTGCTTTAAGTCTTTCAGGTGGAGAATTTCAAATGGTTCTTCTAGCAAGAGCTTTAATCCAAGAACCAAAGATTTTATTATTAGATGAACCAACCTCCTCTTTAGATTTAAATCATGCAATGGATTTAATGTCTACAGTAAAAAAATTAGTGGAGAATCTTAATATTACAGGGGTTGTAGTTCTTCATGATTTAAATCTAGCATCAATATTTTGTGATGAGATTGTATTAATGAAAACTGGAAAATTAGTTTATAAAGGTATACCTAAAGAAGTATTAACAGAAAAAAAAATAAAAGAAATATACAACCTAGATTGTAAAGTAATCTATAATGAAGGGAAACCATATGTTATTCCTTTTATAAAATATTAAAAGAAGCATCTGAATTTTAAATCCAGATGCTTCTTCTGTCTATATATTTTTTGTTTGTTCTTTCAACCAATTTTTTTCATCTTTATTTAAGAATGGAGATATTTTTTCAAAAACCATTTTATGATAATTATTCAACCAATTTTTTTCATCTTCATTTAAAAAAATTAAATCAATTGCATCAGTATCAATTGGAACAAAAGTAAGGGTTTCAAATTCTAAAAATAAACCATATTCATTAACAAAACTTTTAGTTGTTAAAGTTTCATTTTCTATTCTAATCCCATGGGAGTTGTCTATATAAATTCCAGGTTCAATAGTTGTTACCATATCAGGATGGATTATACAACTAGCAGAAGGTCTTAGAATATTTGGCTCTTCATGAACATTAAGAAGGTGTCCCACCCCATGTCCAGTTGCACATCTATAGTCAAGTCCAATTTCCCAGATAACGTTTCTAGCAATTGAGTCTAAATTACCTCCAAATGTTCTATGGGGAAATTTAACTTTAGAAAGAGCAATTAGAGATTTCAAAACATAGGTATAATGTTTTTTTATATGAGGTTCAACTTCACCTAAAGAAATAGTTCTAGTGATATCCGTGGTTCCTTCTAGATATTGTCCCCCAGAATCAATTAAAATTAAATTTTCAGGTTTTAAAAAGGAATAAGTTTCATAGTTTGGTAAATAATGCATCATAGCAGCATTTTTACCATAAGCAGCAATTGTTTCAAAACTAAGTTCAATAAAATTTGGTTGCTCACTTCTCAGTTTCTCTATTTTATTAACAACATCCAATTCACTAATTTTAATTTTTAAAATATTAGTTTTAAGCCAATAAATAAATTTTGTCATTGCTATTCCATCTTTTATGTGAGCATTATAATTATTTTTAATTTCAGTAATATTCTTAATTGATTTCATATGAATTTCAGGATTAGGTTCATTTATTATTTCAACTTCCTTTGGGAGATTTTTATAAATATAAGAGTTTATTTTCTTGTAATCTAAAAGAATAGTTGAAGATTTGTCAATAGTATTTAGATAACTATAAAAATCATGATAATCTTTTATTTCAATATTATTATCTTTAAAATAAATTTTAATATTTTCAGAAAGTTTAGACTTATCTATGAATAATACTGATTTATCTTTGAAAATAATAGCATAGGATAGTACCACAGGATTATATTTAATATCTTTTCCCCTTAAATTAAATAACCAGCAAATATCATCAAGGGATGATAAAATATGACAATTTATTTTTTTTTCTTTCATTAAAATTCTTATTTTTTTTATTTTATTTTTAGCTTTTTCTCCTGAATACTTATCTTCCAAAATAAAAGCTTTTTCTTTGGAAAGTTCAGGTCTATTTTCCCAAATATTTCCCACAAGATCCAAAACGATATTTAATTTAAAGGATTTTATTTTAGCTGCATTTTTAAAATCTAGCATTAGCTTGTAACTAATAGTTCTTCCATCAAAGGCAAGGGTATCATTTTTATTAAGAGTGTGCTTTATAAATTCTTGAACAGTTGGGGTATCCTTTAATCCAGATTTAAAAAGAAAGATTTCACTTCCTGCAAGTTCCCTTTCTGCTTGGAGAAAATATCTTCCGTCAGTCCAAAGAAAGGATTTATTTTTAGTTATTAATATTGTTCCACTGGATCCTGAGAAGTTTGATATATATTCTCTTGTTTTAAAAAAATCACCAATATATTCACTTTGATGAAAATCAGAGGATGTAACTAGGTATGCAGTAACATTATTTTTTTTCATTAGATTCCTAAGTGAAGCTATTTTATCATTTGTTGAAAGTTTCATAATTGAGCTCCTTTTATTATTTATTAATTTTTATTTTATCATCAAAAGGGATAGTTTTAAAGAGAATATTTTCATGGACTTTTATTTTTAGATGTTGTAAAATTAATAGGAGGATATGTTAATAAAATTATAGGAGGAAAAATGATTTATAAATTAATGGAAAAAATCCCTGAAATAGGAGAAAATAATTATATAGCTCCAACTGCTTCTATAATTGGTGATGTGAAAACAAAAAAAGACGTCTCTATTTGGTTTAACGCTGTTTTAAGAGGAGACAATGGAAGTATTGTTATAGGGGATAAAAGTAATGTTCAAGATAATGTTATAATGCATTCAAATGAGGGAGGAAATGTTATAATTGGAAAGAATGTAACATTAGGTCATGGATGTACAATACATGGAGCACAAATAGGTGATAATAGTTTAATTGGAATGAATGCTCTAATAACAGATAATGTTATAATTCCTAAAAATTGTTTTGTTTATGCAGATTCTGTAGTGACTGTAAGAATAGGTGAAATAGAAGAAGGTAGTTTTATCAAGGGAAATCCAGCAAAATGCATTGGGAAAATATCTGAAAAACAAAAAGAAGCTGTTGAATCAGCCTCTGAAGAGTATCAAAAATTAAAAGAACAATATTTAAATAACTTTATTAAATGTGAATAGGAGATGAGATTATGCCTTATATAAAATTATCAGGATTATCAAAGGAAAAAGTTTGTGAAGCAAGTAAAGATTTAGTAAAAATAGTTTCAGAAGTAACAAATACACCTAAAGAAAGAATAAGAATTTTTTATAATCCAACATTGGAAATAGTGAATGGGAAAATATGTGAAAACAGATTAAACGTGGATATAGGGTGGATGCCAAGACCTCAAGAAATGTGTGATGAAGTAGCAAAACAAATTAAAGAATATTTCAATAAAGATAACTTTGAAAGTATAAAAATATATTTTTCAGAAATTGTAAGAGATAAATTTTCTTATATTGTTTCTGAATAAATTGAAAAATTTAAGAGTTTCCAATTCATTTTATAATTTGAGCTTACATTTATTTTTATAATATTAGTATTTTGAAAGATTTTGTTGATGGAATAATTAAAATTAACATGACAAAAATTTTTATTTTTCTCAACAATTTTTTTTATTAGATTCCTTGGTTTAATTTCTTCCCTTTGGATAGTTTCGCCATTGTTTATAGCTATTTTTAGTTCTAAATTTTTTTCAGAAACAGCTGAACAAATTGAAATATCTGTAATTCTAACTACAGCCTTTATTAAGTCTTCTTCCTTTAATTTTTTTGGAACATTTACTATTATTTCAAATTCTTTTAAAAATTCTTTATTTTCATTTTTAAATTTGAAATTATAATTACTAATAGTTTGTTCTCCACGCATATCAATTTGCATCTTTCTTTTAATCTTATTAATATCATCAGGGTAGGTTCCAAGTAAATACATAAGTTTTGTAACAGCAGCTTCAGGGGTTAGATCCACTCCACTGATAACTCCAGCTTCAATTAATTTAGCACTAGCTTCATAAAGGCCCATTTTAACCATTCCTGTTGTGCATTGGGTTATGTCCACTACTATTATACCCTTTGAAGAGAGATATTTTATCATTTCAATAAATTTTTCATTTGTAGGAGCGTTTCCATTTCCAAATGTTTTTAAAATTACCCCTTTAATTGAAGAATTGTTTTCAAAAATATTTTTTAAATAATCAGAGTTAAGACCGGGGAATAATTCTAAAATAATAACTTTATTGGAAATTTTTTTATTAACATAAAATTCTTTTTTGTTTAATTTTAAAATACGGTCTTTAATTATTTTAATATCGCTTCCAATTTCTCCTATTGGAGGATAATTTGGAGAAGAAAATCCAAAATAATTAGTAGCATCAATTTTTCTTGCTCTGTTTCCCCTAAGGAGAGTATCTCTAAAAAAGATAGCTACTTCAGGAATTATTTTTATTCCATACATTTCATTTCCAGCTATTTGTATAGCTGTAATTAAATTTTGAAGTGCATCGCTTCTTGGAAATTGTAAAGGAACTTGAGATCCAGTGAATATTACAGGTTTGTTTAAATTTTTAAACATAAATGAAAGAGCAGAAGCTGAGAAAGCCATAGTATCAGTACCATGTAAAATAACAAAACCTCTATATTTTTCATAATTTAATTCAATTATTTCAGCAATTTTTATCCAAACTTCTATGCACATATCAGAAGAATCTATTAGAGGATTAAATTGATAATAATCCGTTGGGAAATTATTTAAAATAGGATGGTCCTTTATAATTTCTATCCAATTTGTTGCAGGTCTCAATGGACTGTTGCAGTCATTCTCCTTGTCGTGTACCATTCCAATTGTACCACCAGTGTTAATAATTAAAACTTTATTAAGCATAGTTCCTCCTTAAAAGTATTAGTTTATTATGAATTGATTATAACATAATAATAAAAAAGAGGAATAAAAAAATATAAAAATAGAAATTTTAAATTTTTTTTGTAAAAAAATATACAATATGAAATTATTTTTTTACAAAAACATTTTTTGACGTAAATAAGTATATTATGATATGAATACAATCACTTTGATGTAAATAGAGTTATTTTAATATCAGGTGTTTTTAAAAAAATAAAAAAAATAACTTGATTTTATATAAAAAAAAGGTATAATAAAAGTGTAAACATTGGTTGAGTAAATATGATTCATATATTGAATAAATGCTTAAGCCAATAATATTTTACCTGATATATTTTAAAGGGGGCTTGATATGAAAGTACTTTGTTATGGTGTTAGAGATGTAGAAAGACCATTTTTTGAAAAGTTGGCAAAGGAATACAATCTTGAAGTTACATGTACTAGTAACTTTTTAAACACAAAAGAAACAGCTGAAGAGGCAAAAGGATTTGATTGTGTTGTTTTAAGAGCAAATTGTTTTGCGAATAAAGAAAATTTGGATTTATATAAAGAATATGGAGTAGAATATGTTTTAACTAGAACAGTTGGAACTAATCATATAGATATTCCTTATGCTAAGGAATTAGGATTTAAAATGGCATTTGTTCCATTTTATTCACCAAATGCAATATCTGAATTAGCATTAACTCATGCTATGATGTTATTGAGACATATGTCTTATACAACTTATAAGACAGGAGTAAAAAAAGACTTTACAGTTGATGCAAACATGTTCTCAAAAGAAGTTAGAAACTGTACAGTTGGTGTAGTTGGACTTGGAAGAATAGGAATGACTACAGCAAGATTATTCAAAGGATTAGGAGCAAACGTTTTAGGACAAGATTTATTCCCTAAAACAGGTGTTGAAGATATTGTTACTCAAGTTGAGTTAGATGAACTTCTTGCTAAAAGTGATATAGTATGTCTTCACTGTCCGTTCATACCTGCTAATGGAAAAGTAGTAACTAAAGAATTCTTAGCCAAAATGAAAGAAGGAGCTATCTTAATAAATGCAGCTAGAGGAGAATTACAAGATGTGCCTGCTTTAGTAGAAGCTTTAGAAAGTGGTCATTTAGCTGGATTAGGAATAGATGTTTTAGAAAACGAATCTACAGTATTCTTTAAAGATTTCAAAGGTGGAGATATAGCAGATCCAATGATAAATAAATTAGTAAACATGTATCCAAGAGTTTTAGTTTCACCTCATATGGGTTCTTATACTGATGAAGCAGTAACAAATATGATTGAAACTAGTTTCCAAAATTTAAACGAATTTATAGAAACAGGAGACTGTAAAAATAAAATCAAATAGATTTTAGTGGTATTTAAATAAGGTGTAATAAATTTTTTATATAATATAAGTGTAACATAAAAATTAATGGAGGTTAGAAAAATGGCTAAAAATGTTTTTGAAATGGCTCAAGCTCAAGTTAAGGCAGCATGTGATAAGTTAGGAATGGAAGCAAATGTATATGAATTATTAAAAGAACCAAGAAGAGTACTAGAAGTTAATATTCCAGTAACAATGGATAATGGTTCAATAAGAATATTCAAAGGATACAGATCTCAACATAATGATGCAGTTGGTCCTACTAAAGGTGGAATCAGATTTCATCAAAATGTTTCACTAGAAGAAGTAAAAGCATTATCAATTTGGATGACATTCAAATGTTCTGTAACAGGAATTCCTTATGGTGGAGGTAAAGGTGGAATAATTGTAGATCCATCTGAATTATCAAAAGGTGAATTAGAAAGATTATCTAGAGGATACATTCAAGGAATCTATAAATTAATAGGAGAAAAAGTTGACGTTCCAGCTCCTGATGTAAATACTAACGGACAAATCATGTCTTGGATGGTAGACGAATATAATAAATTAACTGGTACATCTGCAATTGGTACTTTAACTGGTAAACCATTAGAATTTGGTGGATCAAAAGGAAGAAATGAAGCTACTGGATTTGGTGTTGCAGTTACAGCTAGAGAAGCAGCTAAAAAATTAGGAATTGAAATGAAAGAAGCTAAATTAGCAGTTCAAGGATTTGGAAATGTTGGAGCTTACACTGTTAAAAACATTGAAAAACTTGGTGGAACTGTAGTAACTATAGCTGAATGGTCTAAAGAAGACGGAGCTTATGCAATTTATAAAGAAGACGGAATAAACTTCCAAGCTGCATGGGATTATAAAGCAGCTAATGGAACTTTAGTAGGTTTCCCTGGTTCTAAAAAAGTATCTATGGATGACTTCTGGGCATGTGACGTTGAAATAGTTATACCTGCAGCTCTAGAAAATGCAATAGATGCACCTCAAGCTGAATTAATCAAAGCTAAATTAGTTTGTGAAGCAGCTAACGGTCCTATAACTGAAGCAGGAGACGCAGTATTAAACAAAAAAGGAATTACAGTTACTCCAGATATCTTAACTAATGCTGGTGGAGTTACAGTTTCTTACTTCGAATGGGTTCAAAACTTATACGGATATTATTGGGAAGAAGCAGAAGTAGAACAAAAAGAAGAAATCGCTATGGTTAAAGCGTTTGAAGCTTTATGGAAAATTTCTAAAGAATATAATGTTACAATGAGAGAATCAGCTTACATGCATTCAGTTAAAAGAGTTGCTGAAGCAATGAAAGTTAGAGGATGGTACTAGGATCTGTATTAATACAGAAAGTATTATTAAACTTGTAGTAATGTAAAATAAGTTAAATAAAATTCCTTCAGTTTTTACTGAAGGAATTTTTATATTAAATAATTATGGAAAAATATAAAATAAAGAGATATAATCTATAGTAGAGATAAATTGAAAGGGAGGCGGAGTAAGTGATTACAAAAGTTAAAAGTTCAAGTTATTTTGGGATAGATTCATTTTTAGTGGAAGTAGAAGTTGATATTTCAAGGGGATTACCCTCTTTTAATATAGTGGGTCTGGGAGATGCAGCTGTTCTAGAGAGTAAAGAAAGAATAAGAGCAGCAATTAGAAACAGCGGTTATAGAATGGAATACAATAAAATAGTAATCAATTTGACCCCAGCAGGTAAGAGAAAAGTTGGAACACATTTTGATTTGCCAATAGCTATAGGTATTATGCATTGTCAAAATTTAATAAAAGCAAAAAAAGAAATTCTGGAAAATTATGTTTTTATGGGAGAATTATCATTAAATGGAGATTTAAAAAGAACTCAAGGAGTTGTAAGCGGAGCAATTTTAGCTAAAGAATTGGGATATAAGGGAATAGTTATCCCCTATGAAAATAAAGAAGAAGGAAACTTAATAAAAAATATAAATGTAGTTATAGTCAAAAATCTAAAGGATGTGGAGCTTTTTTTAGAAACAGGAGAGAAAATAAACACAGAATATAATGAGGATAATATTTTAAAGGAAGAAGAAGATTATAAGATAGATTTTGCAGATGTAAAGGGTCAAGAGGTTGCCAAAAGGGCATTGGAGATTTGTGCTGCAGGGGGGCATAATTTAATTATGATAGGAACTCCTGGGTGTGGAAAAACAATGTTAGCAAAAAGGGTTATGACTATTTTACCTCCTTTAACAGAAAAAGAAAAAATAGAAATCACAAAAATATATAGTATAGCAGGGAAATTAAATGAAAAAAATCCTATAATAGAAAAAAGACCATTTAGGTCTCCTCACCATACAAGCACTGGAGTGGCAATGATTGGAGGAGGGAGAATCCCAAAAGTTGGTGAAATTTCTTTGGCTAATAGAGGAGTTTTATTTTTAGATGAACTTATTGAATTTAAAAAAGAAATATTGGAAAATTTAAGGGAGCCCTTGGAAGAAAAAAGAATTTCAATAACAAGAGCTAACTATAAAGTTGAATTTCCATGTAAATTTTTGCTTTTAATGTCAACAAATCCATGTAATTGTGGGAATTATTTTGAAAATGATGGAAGTTGTACTTGTAGCGCAACAGAAATTTCTAGATATTTAAAAAAATTATCAGGTCCTCTTATAGATAGGATAGATTTAAAGGTAGAAATGAGAAGACTGTCAGAAAAAGAGTTGTTAGATAGTGATCCAAAGGAAAAATCAAAGGATATAAGGAAGAGAGTTATAGAAGCAAGAAATATTCAAAAAATAAGGTTTAAAGATGACAGATTAAATGGAGATATGTTGAGAAAAGATTTAGACAAATATTGTTCATTGAATAAAGAAAATAAAAAAATAATGAAGAAAGCTATTGAGAATTTAAAATTATCTGCAAGGGGATTTGATAGGGTATTAAAGGTTTCAAGAACAATTGCAGACCTAGATAAAAGTATAGAAATAAAAAAAGAACATATATTAGAGGCTTTATCTTATAGAATAAACAACATATTATAAATTTAAGGAGGACAGATGTTAAATTACAATCCGAAATTTCTATTTAAAAATAGACATATAAACACTTGCTTTCCTACTATTTTTAGAAAAATAGAAGTTTTATATAAAAGAGAAAGAGTGGAAACTTACGATAAGGATTTTATTGATATTGATTGGATAAAGAATAAAAGTAATAGTTTAGTAGTTTTATGCCATGGATTAGAAGGAAGTTCCAATAGTAAATATATAAAGGCCCATGCTAAATATTTTTCTGAACAAGGATGGGATGTTTTAGCTATAAATTATAGAGGATGCAGCGGAGAAGAAAATAGAAAAGTTTATTCATATAACTCTATTTTAACTGATGACTTAAAATTAGTTTTAGAAGAGAAGGGGAAAAGTTATGAAAAAATTGCAGTTGTTGGATTTAGTTTAGGAGCTAATTTAATATTGAAATATTTAGGTTGTGAAAAAACATTTCCAAAAAATTTACTTTGTGCAGTTACAGTTTCTCCCCCATGTAATTTTATTTCCACTAGCAGTCAGTTAAAAAAGTTTGGAAACACAATTTATAAATTAAAATTTTTGATTAAACTTAAGAAAAAAATAAAAGAAAAATATGACAATAATTTAGATTATAGAGATAAGATAGATTTAGAAGGAGTTTTAAAGGCTAAGAATTTAGAAGAGTTTGACGAAGCCTTTACAGGAAAATATTTTGGCTTTAAAGGAGCAATGGATTATTATGAAAAAACTAATACAGTTAAGACTTTGAAGAACATAAAAATTCCAACATATATAATAACTCCCTTAGATGACCCTATTATGGGGAAAGAATGCTATCCTTATGAAGAGGTAAAGAAAAATAAAAACATTCTATTTGAAACACCAAAATATGGAGGACATATTGGCTTTTCTGCAATAAAAAATTATCCATATGTTTTAGAAAAAAGTGTATACAACTATGTTTCTAATTTTTAAACTAAAATTAGTTTGCAATTTATTAAGTAATTATAAAAATAAAAATTTTGGAGGTAAAAAATGGCAGTTTTAGTTACTGGTGGTGCAGGTTATATAGGAAGTCATACTGTAATTCAACTTTTAAATTCAAATGAAGATGTTATTATAGTTGACGATTTAAGTAATAGTTCAATAAAAGTAATAGATAGAATAGAGGAACTTTCAGGAAAGAGACCTAAATTTTATGAGATAAATATTTTAGAAGAAAATAAATTTAAAAAAATATTTGAAGAAAATGAAATAGAATCTATAATACATTTTGCAGGTTTTAAAGCAGTTGGAGAATCAGTTAATAAACCTTTAGCCTATTATACAAATAATTTAGTATCCACATTAATAATTTTAAATACAATGAAAGAATACAATGTGAAAAATTTTGTTTTTAGTTCTTCAGCAACAGTTTATGGAGATCCTAAATCATGTCCAATACTAGAAGATTTTCCATTAAGTACAACAAACCCTTATGGAACAACAAAATTGATGATAGAAAATATATTAAGGGATATTTGTAAAACTGATAAGAAATTAAATGTTGGAATACTTAGATATTTTAATCCAGTTGGTGCTCATAAAAGTGGAAGAATTGGTGAAGAACCAAATGGTATACCTAATAATTTAATGCCTTATATTACTAAAGTTGCAATAGGAAAATTGGAAAAATTAAGTATTTTTGGAGATGATTATGCAACTCATGATGGAACAGGAGTAAGAGATTACATTCATGTGGAAGATCTAGCTGCAGGACATTTAAAAACATTAACAAAGTTAAGAAATAATTCAGGATTGGTAACATATAATCTTGGAACAGGAAAGGGATATAGCGTTTTAGATATGGTAAAGGCATTTAGTAAGGCTTGTGGGAAAGAAATACCATATAGCATAGTAGGAAGAAGAGCTGGTGATATTGCCATGTGTTATGCAGATTCAAATAAAGCAAAGAAAGAGTTAGGATGGGAAGCAAAATATGATTTAGATAGAATGTGTGAAGATTCTTGGAGATGGCAAAGTAACAATCCAAATGGATATGAAGATTAGAAAAAAAATATTTCAATTTTGTTGACAAAATAGGAGACAAGTGCTATAATCTAACTTGTCTGCGGGAATAGCTCAGTTGGTAGAGCGTCAGCCTTCCAAGCTGAATGTCGCGAGTTCGAATCTCGTTTCCCGCTCCAAAAAAGTGCATCATTAGCTCAGTTGGTAGAGCATACGACTCTTAATCGTACGGTCGCCGGTTCAAGTCCAGCATGATGCACCACTAAAAAGATATTTGAAACTGCTTTTATAAGCAGTTTTTTTATTTACATATAATTAATTTAGGAGGAGAAATGTTTATAGCAATTTTATATGGATTTACAATTATTGGTCTTATTTTTTCCTTTTTTAAGAGTAGGGAAAAAACAAAAAAAGCTGGTTCTTTGTCAACTGGTGTTGGTGGAGAAAAATAAAAAAATAAATAATGTTTTTGTTCCTTCAGCTTTATGCTGAAGGAATTTTTATTTTTGTTAAATTGCTATAAATTAAAATTCTATTTCTT